>CAZFNB010000096.1:0-7346 GCA_964520235.1 uncultured Bifidobacterium sp.
CGCACAGAAAGTGCGCGAGGTCGTGCGTCACATTCAGGGCTTGCCCGCGTTGCAGGCGCAGGCGGTGTTGCAGGTCGTGCCGCGCAAGTCGGCGCGTTTTGTCGCCAAGACGTTGAAGTCCGCCATCGCCAACGCCGAGAACAACAACAAGGCCAAGCCCGAGTCGTTGCTGGTCAAGGAGGCGGTTGCGGGCACGGCTACCTCGATGCGCCGGTTCACTCCCAAGGCGCGCGGTTCAGCCGGCCCTATCATCAAACGTCGCAGTCACATCAAAATCACTTTGTCGGACGAGTAAGAGTATGGGACAAAAAACAAATCCAATCGGCTTGCGCGTCGCCGTCAACCGGGACTGGCGCTCAAAGTGGTTCGCGCAAAAGAAGGAATTCGGCCCGTTGCTGGCCGAGGATCGAAAGATTCGCGACCTGCTCAAGAAGAAGCTTGAGATGGCCTCTGTGCCGAAGATTTTGATCGAGCGCGCCGCGAGCCGCTGCCGCATCACCATTCTCACCGCCCGTCCCGGCGTCGTCATCGGTCGCAAAGGCTCGGAAATTGACAAGCTCAAGGAAGAGTTGAGCAAGATGACCGGCAAGGAAATTTACGTGGACATCATGGAGATCAAATCTCCGGAGACGGACGCACAGCTCGTCGCCGAGAACGTCGCGCTCCAGCTTGAGCGTCGCGTCTCATTCCGTCGCGCCATGAAGAAAGCGGTTCAAACCGCAAAGGATTTCGGAGCGGACGGCATCAAGATCCGCTGTGCGGGTCGTCTCGGTGGTGCGGAACTCGCCCGCGTTGAGAAGTATCACTGGGGTCGTGTTCCATTGCACACGTTGCGCGCGAATGTGGATTACGGATTTGCGGAGGCGCACACCGTCTATGGCAAGCTCGGCATCAAGTGCTGGATTTGCAAGGGCGACAACAAGCCCGAGAAGCGCGAACAAAAAGCCGAAGCCGCGGCCAACTGATTTAAAGGAAGGATTTCGATATGCCATTGATGCCCGAAAGAGTGAAGTATCGCAAGATGCACCGCGGAAACCGCGCCGGTCTGGCTTACAGCGGCAACACGGTGGCGTTTGGCGAATACGGATTGATGGCGCTGGAGCGCTGCTGGATGGACACCAAGCAGATCGAAGCCGCACGCGTGGCGATTGCCCGCAACATGAAGCGTCACGGCAAGATGTGGATACGCATCTTCCCGCAAAAATCCTACACGAAGAAGCCGTTGGAGACGCGAATGGGCAAGGGCAAAGGACCGCTCGAATCGTGGGTGGCGGTTGTCCGTCCGGCGAACATTTTGTTTGAAGTGGACGGAGTGAGCGAGGCGATTGCGCGCGAATGCCTGCGTCTGGCGGCTACGAAGCTGCCCATCAAGACCAAGTTCATTTCACGGCACCATCGCGCGAGCTAAGAGGCAAGGAACGACCATGAAGTTTTCGGAAATCAAAGACATGACGGTGGTGGAGGCCACGGCCAAGAGCCGCGACCTGCGCCAGGAAATGTTCAACCTGCGCCTCCAACAGGCGGGCGCACAACTGGAGAAACCCGCGCGTCTTCGCACATTGCGACGCGACATCGCGCGGCTGGAAACGCGCGTTTCGCAACTGCGCAACTCCGCCACCAAGAAAGCGGCTTAATTTTTTTACCGGTATGGCTGAAACAGCGAATCAAACGACGGAGAAACGCGGCACCCGCAAGGAACGTGTCGGCGACGTGATCTCGAACAAGATGGCCAAAACCATCGTGGTGCGCGTGGAGCGCCGCTTCCCGCATCCGCAGTTCAAGAAGGTCGTCACCGCCTACAAAAAGTTTTACGCGCACGATGAAAAAGCCGAGGCAAAGGTCGGCGACAAGGTGCGCATCGAGGAAACCCGCCCGATCTCCAAGCTCAAGCGCTGGCGTCTCGTGGCAGTCGTTGAAAAGAGCAGCGGCGTCGAGCGTGTCGCCGCCTGATAACATTTTATGCTACAAGTCCGTTCTCATCTCGATGTGGCCGACAACACCGGCGCGAAAGTCGCGTGGAACATCGGTGTGTTGGGCCGCAACCAGACCTATGCCGGCATCGGCGACGTGATCAAAGTCCACATCAAGGACGCCGCGCCCGATGGTCAGGTGAAAAAGGGCGAGGTTCACAACGCCGTGGTCGTGCGAACCAAGCACATCATCCGCCGCGCCGATGGCAGTTACCTCCGTTTTGACCGTAACGCCTGTGTGATCATAGACGCCGAACAAAACCCAAAGGGCACGCGCATCTTCGGACCCGTCGCCCGCGAACTGCGCGACAAGAAGTTCATGAAGATCATCTCGCTCGCGCCGGAAGTGATTTAGTTATGAAGAGTGCTCACGTTAAGAAGAACGACGAAGTGGTGGTGCTGTCCGGCTCGAACAAGGGCAAGCGCGGTCGTATCATTTCCGTCCTGACCAAGAAGCAGCGCGTCATCGTTGAAGGCGTCGCCATGATCAAGCGCCATACCCGCAAGAGTCAGCAGCATCCGCAAGGGGCGATTGTCGAGCGCGAAGGAAGCGTTCATCTCTCGAATGTGATGCTGGCTTCCGCGTTCGATGCCCGTGCCACAAAACGCGGCGTCAAGCCCGCAGCCTGACAGGCTGTCACGAGATTTCAAACCGGAGCTGAACAAGCTCCGGTTTTTTTGTTTTTGGAATGTGGTCGCGCGACGGGAAGCTTTGTCCATTTACGGAGACGCGATCGTTCCTTGAATGCGGCCAGTCCGTGTAAGACCCGAAATTGACACGCGCCCGCCTGCCATGTTAGCGTCCGCCTACGTAACTGAGCAGTTATGAACGCAGTGCTGAACCAACACGTGCTCGTGCTCAACCGTCTCTGGCAGGCGGTCAACGTCTGCACGGCGCGGCGTGCGTTGACGCTGGTTTTTCAAGGCCACGCCCAGGTTGTGCTTGGCGCGGAGGATGGTTCGTTCCAGACCTACAACTTCGATGCGTGGCATGATTTTTCCCAGGCCTCTCCGCATCCCGAGAGCATCGCCACGATTTCATTCCGCATCCGCGTGCCGCGCGTGATCCTGCTGCTCGCGTATGACCGGCTGCCCAAGAAGGAGGTGAAATTCACGCGTCACAACATCTTCGAGCGCGATAAGAACACCTGCCAGTATTGCGGAAACATTTTTGACCGGAAGGATTTGAATCTGGATCACGTCGTCCCGCGCGACCGTGGCGGCCCGACGACGTGGGAGAACATCGTGTGCTCGTGCATCGAGTGCAATACCATCAAGGCCAACCGTACGCCGGGCGAGGCGGGAATGCATCTCATCCGCAAACCCAAGCGACCCAAGTGGCGTCCGTTTGTGCAGATCAACTTCAGCCTGCACCGTCACGACAGTTGGAAGCACTTCATTGATCTGGCCTATTGGAACGTGGAACTGGGCGAGGACGTCCAGCAGTAGCAGCGTTTTCCAGAAGTTGTTCGGACCGCGCCAAGGCCGGCCTTACTTCGCGGTTTTTGCCGACTCGATCAGTTCCCAGAACTTTGGATTTTGCTGCAATGCTTCGTCCTCCTCGACCTTCAGGCCGGAGCGATAGAGAAAATCCTTGAGCGTGTTGCGGCTCAGGATGCGGTGCACCAGCACGCCGAGTTCATGTCGCTCGAAATAAACACGGAAGTCCCCGATGCGAAAGCGGTGCAGAGTGCGTCCGCCGCGTTCAAGTTTTCCGAAGTCGTCCAGTTCCGTGCCGATGACCTGTTGGGGCAGCCCGCGAAACTCGCCGAGAATCTGGAGCTGAAGCTCCTTTGGCATCCGCGCGACTTCAGCGGCGCTCGTGGGTGTGAAGATGATTTGAAACGGCGTCATGTGTTTTGTTCCCGGCGTCAATCAACGGCCCGTGCCGCCGGTCATGGGACATTTCACCCGCTGCGATGGATGGCGTAAAGTGAAATTGTCTTTGCAGGAAGCGTGCGTCATACTTGTTTTCGTGAAAACATTCCTGCTGTTCCTGCTGGCACTGGCGGGTATCGAAGCTTGTTGTATTTCAGCGCCGGTCACGACGCACCGTGTCGAGCCGCGTGGGATTCAATTCATCCCGATTGATTCGTTCAGGTCATTCACAAAGGAACGCGGAACAAACGCCGGTGAACTGGTTTTGACTTCGCGACAAATACGCACCCGCATCCGTTGGGATGAACTGATTGCGTCATGGAACATGGAGGCAACGAACGATGCGCCTCTTCGGATCGATGTGCGGGCATTTCATGACGATCATGTGACGAAATGGTTCACGATGGGGTTGTGGTCGGCGGATGCTGTGAAACACCCGCGCGAAAGTGTGCGAGGACAAAAAGATTCGGATGGAGACGTGGACACCGATACGCTTGTGCTGACCCGCCCGGCCGACCGCGTCCAGGTTCGTTTAACTGTTGCGGGTGGTTCGGAAGGGAAGATACCCATCAAATTCCTTGGCCTCTCCCTTCTCGATACAAGAGCGCAGCCCGGGTTGTTGTCGCCAAATCAAGCGGCATGGGGGCGGGTGATTGATGTGCCGCAACGTTCCCAGATGAATTACGAGAACGGCAATGTGATTTGCAGCCCGACGACCGTCTCGATGATGCTGGCGCATTGGAGTCGCGAACTTGGCCAGCCATCGCTCGATCATGACGTGCCGGATGTGGTGAAGGGCGTTTATGATCCGCAATGGCGCGGAACCGGCAACTGGGTTTTTAACACGGCGTACGCGGGATCGCTTCCGGGCATGAGAGCTTGTACGGCGCGCCTGAGTGACGTGGCGGAACTGGAGGACTGGATTGAGCAGGGGATGCCGGTTGGGTTGTCCGTGTGTTACAACCTGCTTCGGGGAAAGGGTGAGCGCGGCAACGGGCATCTTATCGTATGCGTTGGATTCACGGAGAACGGCGATGTCATCGTGAATGATCCCGGCACGAGCAGGAATGTCCGGAAGGTCTTTCCTCGCGCGAATTTGATCAATGCGTGGGCCTACTCAAAAAACACGGTGTATTTGATTTACCCTGAAAACGCTGTTGTGCCGCCCGACCGTTTCGGCCACTGGCCGTCGTGGACTGCGCATGGGCGTGTGTCTTTCAGGCGGCGATGATTTCCTTCTCCGGTCGCTTCAGGGCAGCTGTACGAGCCGGTAAAAACGTGTTTGATGGTTTGTTGAAAGGCAATCCAGCACTGTGAATCTGTTTGTCAAAACCGAATTCGTGCTGAGGGAAGTCCACGAGAGAAGGTTGGTCGAAGTCTGAACAAGATTGGTTCGTCCTGGAAGAACGCATCGGGCGGATAATTCAACGCAACCATTCGTCGTCCTCGTGATGCGGTCGAAATTCAGTGAACAAAACAGGTCGCCTAGGTTGGTGGCGTTTGCGGCATCTCCCAGCAAAGGATAGACGCCGAAAATTTCCTGAAATGTGCGCAGCGTTGAACTGTGCGTATAGCGGATGTCGTTGAAGTAACCGCCGCCTCTGGCCAGGGGTGACAAAACAATCATGGCTATCGGACCATCCGCTGGGTCGTCCCCTTCATCGAAGGTGATGAAAAGCGCGCCGTTATTTTTGTAGGACTGGGAGGCCAGGATTTTGGGCACGACGCTGGAAAGCCAGACATCCCCCTGTTTGATGTAGTTGTTGTAAGGCGTGCAGAGATCGTGCATGTCGTTGCACAGATTCGGGGTGATGAAGTTGTAGCGGGCGACTGTGTTGTTCGTCAGGTCTGTGGCGAATTCTGTGAAAGGTCGGATATGTGCGATGCCGTAGGCAAAATTCGGATCGTTCGTGCCGGTCACGTCATCGAAGTAAACGAATGGGTTGTGTCTTGGTGTGTACAATCCATTGTAGGTAAGCGGCACCTGCGTGCCGTTGTTGACGCTTTCCTGGTAGGCCTTCCATGAAATGCCAGCATTGTTGAGCAGGGTGCTGAAATGGTTCGTGGTGTTCCTGTGGTTCACCGCTGGATCGAGATTGTCGGTGATTCCGTGATTGGTTCCAGCCTCGAGCCAGACGTAATTGGGAAGGCTCGGGTGATTGCCGGGTGGATTGTAATACTGTTCGCAATAGGAGGCTTGCGGCAACAGGGTGCCGTTGATGTAAGGCGCGTTGGTGTTTCCCTTGATTGCCGACCACTGCTTGTTCTCCATGACGATGATGAACACGGTCTGCACAGGAGGCATCGCGGCAAAGGAGGAACAGAGCGTCAGCAAAAAAAACAGCGCCGCGGATTTCATCGTCTGGGAGGGTAGCAGGTTTTTGGTGAGAGTAAACTGGGCAGGGAACTTTACGGACGGCGCAACCTGTCTCATTGCCTGAGTCCGGCCAACTGAATAGCCTGAGCACGGATGAAATCAAAAGGCACGGTTTATCTTGTCGGCGCGGGGCCGGGCGACCCGGGATTGCTCACGTTGCGAGGAGCGGAATTGCTACGGCGCGCGGACGTGGTGATCTATGATCTGCTGGTCAATCCGGAATTGCTACGGCACACGCGGGCCGGGTGCGAATTCATCTCGCGCGGCAAACGACAGGAGGTGTCGCAGGACGAACTGAACGCACTGATGATCGCGAAGGCCCGCGAGGGCAAATGCGTCGTGCGGCTCAAGGGTGGCGATCCTTACATCTTCGGCCGCGGGGGCGAGGAGGCGGAATCGCTGGCGGAGGCAAAAATCCCGTTCGAGGTCGTGCCGGGCGTTTCATCCATCACAGCGGCGACGAACTGCGCGGGCATTCCGTTGACGCATCGGGATCACACTTCCAACTTCACCGTGTTCACAGGGCACGAGGGCGAGGGCAAAACCACCAGCGCACTCGATTTCGACCAGATCGCGCGCATCTCCGGGACGAGAGTGATTTTGATGGGTGTGACGCATCTGCGCGAACTGACAGAGGCGTTGATCGCGCGCGGGTTGTCTGTGGAGATGCCTGTGGCCATTGTGCAATGGGGAACGTGGGGGAAGCAGAAATCCATCGTTGGCACGCTTGGTACGATTGAAAAACTTGCCGTGAGCGAACGCATCACGCCGCCGGCGCTTACCATCATAGGCGATGTCGTCAGATTGCGGGACAAGCTGAACTGGTTTGAGCGCCGTCCGCTGTTCGGCCGGCGCATTGTCGTCACCCGTGCCCGGGAGCAGGCGGGTGAACTGAGCGCGAAGTTGGCGGAGCTGGGTGCGGACGTTTTGGAAATTCCTTGCATCAAACGCGCCACCCCGCTCAACGTCCAGAGTCTCACCGAGGCATTGCTCGGTTTGAATTCATACGACTGGCTCGTGTTCACTAGCGCGAACGGTGTGACCTCGTTCTTTGAATGTTTCTTCAAGGCGTTCAAGGACACGCGCGACATCGGTGGCGTGCGTATCGCGGCGGTCGGCCC
>CAZFNB010000097.1:0-7344 GCA_964520235.1 uncultured Bifidobacterium sp.
GTCCAGTACCATCGCTCCCGCACCAAAAATCGTCCCATCGCCAATTTTGATCGAGGCCGCCGCGCAAAGAACAGTCGCACTCAACCCGACGGCCTTTCCCAAAACCAACTCCGCTCCCGGCGACAACGCACGCAGAACGCACGGTTGAAAACACCCAAGCGGATTCGCCCGGGGCGCACTGTTGAAGTGCGCACCATCTCCGATGACGACCCGGGCGCCCGAGGCAACGCTGATGATGGGTCGTCCTGCAAATGAACTGCTGCCTTCGAAGGTGACACCTTTGAATCGGGCCTCCATCTTCCAGAGCAGGCCAAATGAGTTGCGCAATTTCGATTGAAATCCGCCCAGCGCGCTCGCAGTGGAAGAACTCATTGCTCAAAAATACAGACTGGCGGCAATACCGTCCACGCGAAACCAACCTCTTGAAACCACAATGGATGCAGGCTGCGGTGTGCCATTGAATCATCTGGCTGCGGAAACACGTCCCGTACGCCGGGCATCAGCCCGAAACATTGGCCATGGACTTCTTGCGGGTGGTGCTTCGTTTTTGATTGCGTAGAGGTGTCCCACATGCCCCGTCGCGTAAATCATCCCATCCGGCCCCACCAACGGCGATGAAACACTCGGCGCATAAAGCCAGAACAGCCACTGCCAGTCTGAATCCGGCGAAATATCCATCAATCGTCCGTCCATCGAAGAAAATAAAACGTGCCCGTTGGCGAGCGCCGCGCCGGAAGAATCCGCCGACCACACCTCGGATTTCTCCCAGATTCGCCGTTCCCATTTCAATTTCCCGTCCGGATTCACAGCCAGATAATTCGTGTTGCCCGTCAAAAAAACCGTCCCATCTTCGCCCAGAACCGGCGAAGAAGCCGTCACGCTGCCGGTGTGATATTCCCAACGCTTTGAGCCGTCAGGATTGACCGCGTGAAGTTTTCCATCCACAGACGTGAAATAAATTTCACCCTCCCGACCGATGGCCGGCGAGGAGAGAATCGCGCCACGCGTGGCATACTCCCACCGCTTCGTTCCATCTGAATTGAGCGCGTAAAATTTTTGATCGTGTGATCCAAAATAAATCCCGCCATCCTCGCCGATGGCCGGAGACGAAGTGATCTGCCGCCCCGTGACAAACTCCCATTTCTTTTTCCCGTCGGGACTCAATGCATAAAATTTTTTATCCCACGAGCCGAAACAAATCGTCCCATCCACAGCGATTGCAGGCGATGAATCAATCCACCCGGCCGATTTGAACGTCCATTTCTTCCGACCGTCTTTTCCGATGGCATAAAGCCGCCGGTCACGACATCCGAAATAAATTGTTCCATCGTCACCGATGGCGGGCGTTGAAACAATCTCAGTGCCGGCCTTGAACACCCAGCGATGCTCCCCCCCCGGGTTTATGGCGTAAAGGCGGCCCGCAGTGGACGTGACGTACACCGTTCCCCACGCATCCACCGCAGGTGAGGAAGAATTCGCATAGCCGACCAAGGCATCCCAGGCATTTGTCGCTTGATAATAGCGCTGTTGTGCCACGCTGGTAACGGCCAAACCCAAAACGGTAAAAAGGAGGATGAGATGCTTCACTTGTATCAAATGTAGGAAAGCTCGCTCTCACCGGCAAAATTAAAACGTCTGGATTTCCGGCGGCGGAGAAAACTAAACTTCCGCGTGTCACGCAGCCATCCCAAAAACCCGTGGATTCGGAACTCATTGCCGGCGCGTCTGCTCATCTGGTTGACCCGCCATCGAATCCCGGTCGTTTCACGCGTGTACTCGCTCTTTCTGGGTTGCGAGATCGGCCCCGCACTGCCGCAAACCGTTTTTCTTCCCCATCCACTCGGCATCGTGATTCACAGCGCCACGCGCATCGGTGCAAACGTGGTCATCGGCCACCAGGTTACACTCGGCGGGCGAGACTTGACATCCGCAGCACCCGACATTGAAGACGGTGTTTACATCGGCGCCGGGGCAAAAATCCTCGGGGGCGTCCGTATCGGACGAGGCGCAACGGTTGGAGCAAACGCCGTGGTCACGAAGGACGTGCCCGCCGGAAAAACCGTTGTGGGAGCAAACCGCGTATTGTCCACCACCAGCGCCTACGCCTTGGACTGAAAATCGCATGAAGGTTTTGTTCAATACGCACACGCCATTCAACCTCGCGCATGGCGGAGCACAGATTCAGATAGAACGGACAAAAGATGCCTTGAACCAAATCGGGGTTGAGGCCGACTTTTTCAAGTGGTGGGACGAAAATCAGAAACCAGACATCATTCATCAAATAGGCGGTGTCACACAAGCTGTTGTTCAGGCCTCTCATCGTAAGGGATGCAAGGTTGTACAGACCTTGTTGCTCACGGAAACATGCAATCGTTCATCCTTGCAACTGTTTCTAAGGCAGATTTGTGTACGGGCTGTTTTGGCAGCACCACTTCCGCGCGGGATGATGGATCAACTGGCATGGAAGACATACCGCGCATGCGATTTGAACATTGTCGGACTGGAAGCAGAACGAATGGTTTTGGAAAAGCTTTATGGGATTCCCCGCGAGCGCATAGCGGTTGTGCCGCTCGGCCTGACCGACACCTTTTTGAGGGCAGGTGAGGCGATCCGCACAGAATCACATTTGATTTGCACCGGCACCATAGGACCGCTCAAAAATTCCATTCAACTTGCCCGGCTGGCACTTGAGGCACAGGTGCCGATTCTGTTCGTGGGGAAACCATTTGATTTTGGAAACGCTTACTGGAAGGAATTTGAGAAATTGATTGATGGACGCTTCGTAAAACATCAAATGCACGTAAGGAACGAGGAGATCGTAGCATGGCTGCAAAAAGCGCGCGGCTACGTGCTCATGAGCCGGAGTGAAAATTGGAGTCTTGCAGCTCACGAAGCGGCTGCATGCGGACTCCCGTTGTTGTTACCCGATCAACGGTGGTCACGCGAGCGGTTTGGCAATCAAGCCGTCTATTTTCCGCAGCGCCTGGGAAGACGTTCGGCAATCGTTCTTCGGCAGTTCTATGATTCGTGCCCAAAACTTCCATCGCCCAAGGTGGAATTGCCTGGCTGGTGTGACGTGGCGGAAAAATTAAAGAGAATCTACTCAGATTTGCTTGCCGGTAAAATCCAGGGATGAAAGTGCTGCTTCATCAATTTGTTCCGATGGCGACACCCATGTCGCAACCTCAAAGACTGATGATCGGCTTGCGCGCGGCCCTGATCTCCGAGGGTGTGGACGCCGACTTCTTCCGCTGGTATGACGGCGATCAAACCGGAGACATCATGCACTTTTGGGGACGTATTCCCAGTGGATTGGTGCGTCTGGCACACCAAAAAAATTTGCGGGTTGTCTTCACAGAAAACCTTTGGAAACACCGTCATGAATCCGAATGGAAGCGTTGTGCAAGACGCATGCTGGTTTCGTGCGGGTCAAAAATGCTCCCTTATCAGATCCTGACGAATTTTGACTGGCAAAGCTACCGCATCGCAGAAGGTTGCGTGGTAAGGAGTGAGCAGGAGAAACAATTCATCGTGGACGTTTTCGGCGCAAATCCGGCTAAAGTACGTGTCATACAAATGGGGGATGAACCGGATGAATCTGGAAACGTCTTCATATCGGAAGAAAAAATTTTTTCCGCAGCCAGGGAGCTTAAGAGCTTTTACGAGGCGCTTCTCAAGACTTCGCGATAAATCTCAAGGTGACGGCGGGCTATGATGCGGGGATGAAACCGTTCACGCGCCACCACAAGCGCTGCGGCTGCCCGGATCCTGGCGCTGGCGGGATTTTTCAACACGTTCTCAACCGCAGATCTCATGCTGCTCGCGTCCAACGGATCGCAAAACAGACCCGTTTTTTCGTTCTCAATCAAATCCGGCACTCCACCCACGTTGGCTCCTATCACGGGGACACCAGCCGCCATGGCCTCAAGGATGACCATAGGACAGTTATCTTCCAGCGATGGGAGCACAAGCAGGCTCGCCTTTTGAAATTGTGCCCTCAACCGATCACGGTTTGCAAACCCTGCGTGATCGCACCACGAACGGGCTTTGACAAGGCTTGCGAACTCCTCGTCGTAGTCACGACCTGGAGAGGCTTGGCCGAGAAACATCAGCTTGAATCTGTATTTTTCCGCCAACGGATCCAGCGCGCGGATAAAATTATTCTGGTTCTTGCGGACGCAAATGAGCCCGACGCATAGAATCAAAGGCGGCTCATTTTCCGGGGGCTGATTGATTACGTCGAAACATGCGCGATCAACAGCATTCGGCAGCACCCATGTCCGCGGATTGAGCGGCAACATCGCCTCCTGTGTATAACGCGTAATGCACACCACGCCATGAGACCTTGGCACTGTGAATCCCTCGAGACGCGCAATCAGCCAAGGATAAGAGAGCACGGCCGCCTTTGTCACCTTGGCAATCAACCTCATGTTTCCATGGATCGTCAGCACATTTGGATAACCAGAACATACTGCACTGATTGCGCATTCCCGCTCTGTTCCCTGGCCGTGAACGATGTCTGGTTTGATCTCCCTCAGCTTTCTGCGGATTGCCCGGATACAGCCCGCAAATCCGGTTCGCATCCATCCAATCTTGGGAACGTGCAAACTGTGAAAAAAAACGTTTGGCGACAGCCTTTCGGGAGACTTCAGTGGCTGCTGTGTGCAGGTCACAACGTGAATTTCGGCATCCGGAGTTTCTGAAAAACCCTGAATCAAAGCGTCTGGAGCACTGCCAAAATGCGGAATCGGATTACTGTATTCCCGGAACGGCTCACGATTGTCCGTCGTAAGAATGGCAACTCTCACTTTAGGAAATCCTTTGGAACACCCGGTTATGTCCAACCTGCATGATTTCTTTGAAACGGGTGCGATCCACTTCCTTAGCAATCTGTGAAGGCCCCGGCCAGCCTGCAAACGAAAACAACGGAGCCCGATAGGAAGTCATCAATCCTGAATCATCCATTACGATGACGCCTCCCGGCTTGATGTGTTGGGCACAAGCCTCCCAATCCTTTTTCACAATCGGGTAATCATGATTGCCGTCTATAAAAATCATATCCCATTGCTTTGATCCTATGAGAGCCACGGCGTCCGGATCGGTCGAGTACGCTCGAAGCAATGTAGGGCGCGGAAGTTTGAAATGATCAAAATTGGCCAGTGTGTCGCTGTAGTAGTCCAAGCCTTGTGGAAACTTGGAAACCGAATCCTCGGCACCTGAAAATGGTGAAATTCCCCACACTTTGCAGGGAATGGAATTAAGTTGTGAGCAGAGCGTTACCAAGCTGATTGTTTGCCCGCGAAAAACTCCGATTTCCAGAAAGTTCGTGGGCTTGAATTCCCTCAACAAAAGAAACCACATCGAATGAAATGCGTCTTCCCCGAAACCGCGCTGATTCGATGAAAAATAGCGACGATGCTCGCGGAGCGTTTCCGGCAAACGCGTCAAATAGTAGTGAAAGCAATGGTGATAAAAGGACGTTGGGTCAGTCAAACTTCGATGCCAGTCAGTGGGATCAATATCTTCCGCTGTTCCCTTTAACTGCTCCATCAATTCCTGCTTGGCGCGCCGTTGCCGCCAACCTTGCAGTTTCCCATTCAAATATCTTAAACCCGGTATCATGACGCGTAGCTTCTATCAAAATCACTGCGCTTCAAGCGAGCAAAAAACCCGGGCCTGATTACTCAGGCAGTTTGTTGAACGGCATGCCGGCGGACTTCATTGATGAGGCCGAAGGTGATCTCGATCCGCTGGAACGGCTGCGCCCGGGAGACGGCAGGACGGCGGGCGGGATTCGTTTCCTCCCGGATTTTCTCAAGCTCGCCGTGATCCAGCCAGATGCCGTGGCAGCCCGGACAACAATCCATCACCACACCGGTGCCGAGGCTGAACAGGCGGCGCTTCAGCACGACATCCTCACAACGCGGGCACTTGCGGACGCGATGCTCGTCCACACAGGAATCAGCGTCACAATAAACACCGGGCACGGCATGGCCTGTCGATTTTTCCTGATTGATATTGTCGAGCTCACGCGAATCGAACCAGATGCCGCCGCAGCCACCCTGGCAGATATCCACGCTCACCGAGCCGGATCTGGCCTCAAGCAATGCGCGATCGCACGCGGGACATTTCATGTGCCCGTAATATCAACTTGCCACGGGGAGTCGAGCGGGATTTTGGCTGACAAACGAAGCCAGTTTCAGGACACGCAATACGCAAACCCGGACAATCCCGCGATTTTTCTCACGCAAGTCATTAGCACATTGAGGCGGCTTGAAAGGCCTCTGCTGGCATCGCTGCTGCTTGGAAGCGCGCATGAGCCATGCGGCATTTGTATCGTCCGCGACCCGTACCGGAATCCCGGCGGCGGGCGGGCGGGAGACATCCCTGCTGCGGCTTCGGATTTGCCGCAACACGCTCCCGGCTCTGGTCATGGCTCTCGTCCTCTCGATTGTTTCCACGGCATCGTCTGCCGAATCACAAGATTTCATGGAGTCATCACCTCTGGGCACAGCCGAATTCACGCTGTCGTTCACTCATCTGCCGCTTTCGTTGGCCTTGGGCGAAAACAGATCGGGAGCAACCCGGGGAAAACTTGAGAATAGAAGCGTCCTCTCTCTTTCTCTCTCGGAGGAACGTCAGTCCGGCGACGTCACGTTTGAGACCTCTGCAAAAAACTCCTCACAAACGAAAAGTCTGCTGGCCTGGTCGAATGTTCAAGCGGGTTACGGGCAGGTCTTTGGAGTGGATTCAGCCATCTCACGCGGGAACAATGTTGCCGTCTGGTATCCGCCGTCCTGTGTTTACGTGAAAGCGTCGTTCACGTTCTGATTTGGTTCCTCATTGCACGCGCCCCGTCGGCAACGGCGGGGCGTTTTTCTTGAACTGACTCAGTTCTTCGCGGGCGGCGCGTTGGTGGAATCAGGCGTGGGCACAAAATCATTCAGCTCCAGCTTGCCTTCGGATTCGGAACTCCTCCTGTCCATCCAGGATTTTCCAAAGTAAGTACTCTGGATGCGATAATCGAAACGTTTCGCTTCAATAACCGCTTTGAAACGGGTAGCCAGGGCGAGATTGTTAAGATGAACCGTCACATCGTTCGTCACGGTGCTCAAACGCGGCACGGTCACGGCAGAGTCGCTCAAGCCTTTGCCTATGTAGAGGCCGTTGAGGAAAATTTTATGAACGCTGCCATTCAACTCCACGGGCTGCGGCTGCTCGTTGCTCAGACGCAACGTGAACACAGCCGTGGTTTCAAGCGCCGTGGCGTTTTGAAAGCGCACCCTCACAAGGTCAACCGTCGGCCCCGGACCGCCGCCGCATCCCGCAAGCAGCAGCACGCAC
>CAZFNB010000098.1:0-7332 GCA_964520235.1 uncultured Bifidobacterium sp.
TCTGTCCCGCCGGAGAGTAAGATTAAGAACAAGATTATGATTAAGAAGGCCAGCGCGCGGCAGTTTCAGTCACACCCACCCTTCCGCTGCGGCGTTGCAAAGCGCAGGGCATCGTGGCTACCATGCACGCATGAATCGCCTGTTTGCAATCCTGCTGATGGCGCTGTCCGTTGTGGTGACGGTGCGCGCGCAAAGTTCCGAGGAACAATACGTTCGCATCTACAACACCATCCAGCAGGCCGACGGGTTGAACACCGCGGGCAAGCCCCAGGAAGCACTGACCAAATATCTCGAGGCGCAAACATCCCTTCAGCGGATGCAAAAGCTGAGTCCGGACTGGAATCCCAAGGTGGTTGCCTTCCGGTTGAATTATCTCGCGGAAAAAATTTCCGGCATTTCCGCCAGCGCGCCCGCGCCGGTCAAGCCCACGGTTGTTGCTCCCGCACCGACGCCCGGGGCGTCAGCCGCCAATCCTGCGGTGGACGCCGGTGCGCCGCCTCGCGTCCCGGCTGAAGTCGAGGCGCAACTGGGTTCATTGCAGGAACAGGTGCGGCAACTGGCGGCGGAGAAAACCATCCTTGAAGCCAAATTGAAGGAAGCGCTCGCGACGCAGCCTGCGGCGATTGACCCGCGCGAACTTGCCAAAGCCGAGGAAAAGATCCAGACGCTCCTCAAGGAAAACAATTCGCTCAAGGTCAGCATCGAACAGGAAAAAGCAAAACCCGATGCCGCAACCAGCGCACAGGAGCTGGACACGGCAAAACGTGAACTCGCCGAGTCAACCCGCAAGCTGGCCGAGGAACAATCGCGCGTTGAAAAACTCCAGGCGGAGGGGCAGTCGTTGCGCAAAAAACTGGATTCACTTGAGGCGGACAGCAAGGAACTGGCCTCGGCCAAGCAGGCTCTCGACGAGGCCAACAAGAAGGCGTCCGAACAGGCGGCAAAGATCGCATCGCTCAACACGGAGCGGGCGGGCTTGTTGAAGAAGCTCGAAACCATAAAAACGGGCCAGGATGAGGCCGAGGCTGCGCAACTGGCCCTGAAGGAAGCCAACCGCCGGCTTGCCGACCAAAGCGAGACATTGAAAAAACTTTCCGCCGAAAAAGCGGAACTGGAAGCGCGCGGTGCCGGCGCGGTCGCCTCAAACGCGGAAGCGATTGAAGCTTTGCGCGCGGAGAATGCTCTCCTCAAGAGGCAGCTTGCGGCGGCATCAACGACCCCTGCGACATCACAATCGGATGACGCGAATGCGCGCCGCCTGGCCCAGGCCGAGGCGAAGGTCGCATTGCTACAGTCCGAGGCCGAGGTGTTGCGACTCGAAAAGTCGGCGCTTGAAGAACGCGTCCGCAAACCGGTTGCGCCGGAAACCTCGCCCATTCTCGCCACAGATGCCCGCAGCCGTGATGCCCGGCGCATCAAGCAGCTTGAGACCGAGCGCGATGATTTGAAGAAACGCCTCGCCTCTGCCAACACGGAACTTTCCGCGCGCCGCAATTCGGGTGATGTTCCGGCAAAGATCAGCCAGTTGACGAAGGAGATCGAAAGCTTGCGCGCCCGCGTGGATGTGTTCGAGGCGCGCGCCGTGCCTTACACCACCGAGGAACTGGCGTTGTTCAAACCGTCTTCCACGGAACTTTCCGTCAGCGTCAACGGGCCGGCTTCGTCCGAACCGCGCAAACCTTCCCGCAGCCTGCCTTCCGGCACGGCGGCACTTGCCGCGGAAGCGCAAAAATTTTTCGCTTCGCGTGAATTCGACAAGGCCGAGGCGAAGTATCTCGAAATCCTCAAACAGGATGACAGGAACGTTTACACATTGGCCAACCTTGCCGCGATCCAGATGGAGATGGGGAAGTATGACGCGGCTGAAAAAAACGTGCGCACCGCGCTCGAAAGCGTGCCGGAAGACGCCTACACGCTCTCCATTCTCGGCTACCTGAAGTTCCGGCAGGAAAAATATGACGAGGCGCTCGATGCGTTGAGCCGCGCGGCGAAATTGAATCCACAGAGCGCGGAGATTCAGAATTACCTCGGGGTCACGCTCAGTCACAAAGGCCAGCGCGGGCCGGCGGAGACGGCGTTGCGCAAGGCCATCCAGATTGATCCGAACTACGCCAAGGCGCACAACAATCTGGCCGTGATCTACGTCTCGCAAAACCCGCCGCTCGTGCAGCTCGCGCGCTGGCACTACCAGAAGGCGCTTGCCGCCGGGCACGAACGGAACGCGGAACTCGAAAAGCTGCTCGAAAAACCGGCGGGAGCGGACAAGTAATCTCAAATCGAAAAAGGCCGGCCCATGTTGCGTCATGCCCAGCACGAACTGACGCTGCGCACCCACGGGCGCGGACTTTACGATTTCACGGACGAGGTCGTGTCCTGGATTTCCCGCAATGGTTTCAAGATGGGGCTTGTGATTTTGCATCTCCAGCACACTTCCGCCTCGCTGCTGATCCAGGAAAATGCCGATCCCGATGTGCGCGCCGACCTGGAACGATTCTTTGCGCGGCTTGTTCCTGATGGCGACCCGCTGTTCGAGCACACCTGCGAGGGCGCGGACGATATGCCCGCCCATGTCCGCACTGCGTTGACGGCTGTGAATCTCAACATCCCGGTCAGCAATGGGCGGCTCGCGTTGGGAACGTGGCAGGGAATTTATTTGTGGGAACACCGCCGGGCGCCGCACTCACGGCGCGTGGTCATCCACTTTACCGGTGAATAATTCTCGCCAGATGTGACGCGGGCTGGCAGGTTGCGCGGCGTCCGATGAAAACCAAAAGCCTTCTCGCTTCGTGTTGTGCGGCCGTCGTGTTCGCCGCCGTGGCCCATGCCCAATCCTCCACCAACCGCTTCGGTTTCGCCGGGCCGGAGATTTTCCCGATTGAAAGCCAGATCAGTTTGTTGCAATCGGCAGACATTGACGGCGACGGGCTGAACGATCTCGTGGTCGTGAACAATGCGCGCTCGAAGATCACGCTGCTGTTCAATCAGACGGGCAGGACGAACACGACAGACACCACGAAGCCGCGCGCCAAACGTGAACTTAATGAATTGCCACCGGACTCGCGCTTTCGGATTGATTCCATCGCTTCGGAGAAACGCATCGCCGCCATGGCCGTGACGGATTTGAACGGTGACGGGCGTCCTGACATCGCATACTACGGCGAGCCCAAGGAATTTGTGGTCATCTACAATCAGGGGTCGAACACCTGGAGCACGCCGAAGCGCTGGCCGATTGATGACGCGATGCTCACACCGAACGCGCTGTCCACGGGCGATCTTGACGGCGACGGGTTGCGGGACATCGTGCTGCTCGCTGAAAGCCACGTTTATTTTCTCGCGCAAAAGCCGGACCACACGCTTGCCGAGCCGGAAAAGATTCCGTTGTCCAGCACGGTGAAGGCCGTGCAGGTGATTGATGTGGATGGCGATGGCCGGAACGATTTGTTGCTTGTGAACTGGGACAATCCGGCGCCGTTCCGTTTCCGGCTGCAGAACGCGGATGGGCAGCTTGGCCCGGAAAATTATTTCACCCTGCCGCCGATCCATTCGTATTGCGCCGACCAGCTTGAGCCGGGCGCCGGAACGTATTTCATCAGCGTCGCGCAAAATTCCGGGCGCGCACAGGTGTCGCATTTCACGCGCAAAACGGCGGAGACACTCTCGGGCGATTTCAAACAAGGTCAGTTCCAGGTGCTGCCGTTGCTGAAGACGGAAAAGTCGCGGCGCGGATTGCTCTGGGCGGATGTGAACGGTGATTCGCGCGCGGATCTGCTGGTGGCCGAGCCGGAGCGCGGGCAGTTGTCGGTCTATTTTCAAAGGGCGGACGGTTCGCTGGCATCGCCGCGCACGTTCCCCGCGCTGGCGGGTGTAAGCGACATTGCGGTGGCGGACTGGGATGGAGACGGCAAACCCGAAATCTTTTTGCTGAGTCCCGATGAACGGCAGATCGGCGTGACGCGATTCGATGAAAAGGAGCGCCTGCCGTTTCCGACATTGATTTCCACGGACGGCAAGCCGCTGGCATTTGCGGCGGGCGCGCTGTCGCCGGGCGGAAAACCTGCGCTGGCCGTGCTGGTGGATCAGGAGCAGGACGGGAAAAGCTTTCGCACACTCGTCACGCGCACGGCGGACGGCAAAAGCAAGGCGCAAAAGTTGAGCGAGAGCTTCAAGGCGAACCCGAACATGCTCGTCATGCACGACGTAAACCAGGACGGCCTGATGGATCTGGTTGCGTTGATTCCGTATGAAAAGGTGAAGGTGCTGTTGCAGGTGGCCGGAAAAGATTTCGACGAACAGGATGTCGCGCCGCCCGGCGGAGTGATTGAACAGCCTTGGGCCGCCGCCGCAGATGTGGACGGTGACGGGAAGCGGGAGCTGTTGTTGCCGCAAAAAAATTTCCTCCGGGCGGTGGTCTTGAAACAGGAGGCGGGTCTGCAACATGCGACGGACAAGGCCGGCTGGGTTTTTCAGGTGAAGGATCAGATCAATGGCGCGGCGGGCAATTCGCGTCTCGCGGGTGCGACCGCCGTTCCCCGCGGCACGAACGCGGTGGCGTCATTGTTTCTGCTGGATGCGGAGCGCAAGGCGCTGACGCTTTGTGAGCGGGACGCCGCCGGTGTGTGGCAGGTGGTGAAAAACATTCCGATGCCGGTGTCCGATTTCAACAGTTTGCAGACCGTCGCGTTCGGCGGAGCCGCCGCAAACAGTGTCGCGTTCCTGGGTGCAAATTCCGTGGCGTGGATGCCGTTGGCGGGAGGTGTTTGGGAGTTCGCGGCGCTCGATGGTTACGAAACGCCGATCAAGGATGGTTACCTCAATGACATGATCGCCGGGGATCTGGACAGCGACGGTCGCAAGGATGTGGTGTTCATGGAAACGGCCAAGAACCATCTCGACCTCGTGATTTTTGATGCAAACCACAAGCTTGTCCCTGCGGATCGCTGGCAGGTGTTCGAGCAAAAAACCTTCCGGGGTCGCGGCGGCGATGGAACAGAGCCGCGCGAAGCCCTGGTGGCGGAACTGACCGGTGACGGAAAGAACGACCTTGCCGTGGTGGTCCACGACCGGGTGCTGGTTTATCCACAGGAATAGTAGCTGATCGTTTCCTGGCTTCGCCCTTCAGCCTTGCAGGGAATGGATTGCCAATGTGACATCCCCGCTTTGACTTGCCTGCGGACTGTGATAAAAGAGGAGCAACCAGATTCAGACTGTTTCCTTCAGTCATGATTCCACGGTGCAAATGACTTTAACCGGCAACAAACCGTTTCGCGCCGTCGGGTTGCGCGGGTTCTCGCTCACCGAAGCGATTGTTGCGGTTGCATTGGTCGGGACGATGTTGGTTTCGCTTTACGCCGGATTTTCGAGCGGGTTCGCGATTCTTCGTTCCACGCGCGAGAACATGCGGGCAACGCAGATTCTGGTTCAGCGGATGGAGGCGATCCGGCTCTACACCTGGAGCGAACTGCTTTACACGAACAACTTCAACAACACCACTTTCGTCGAGAGCTACGATCCGATGAATGCGTTGTCCGGCGGGGATGGAGGAACGGTTTATTCGGGCTCAATCGAATTGAGCGTACCAACGGGTTTGCCTGCCGCATATCGTGACAACGTCCGGCTGGTGACCATTTCCGTTTATTGGACGAACAACCTCGGCAGCCAGCCGGTCGTTCTCGACCGGCAGATGCAAACGTGCGTGGCCCGGTACGGAATGCAAAGCTACGTTTACGGCAAGTGAAAACCCTCGTCAAAGACAGCCGGCAGAAACAGGCGACCGCAGGCATGACCTTGGTGGAGACATTGGTCGCCACCGTGGTCGCGTCATTGCTGTTGTTGGTGGTGGGGGTGCTGTCGGTCTATGGATTGCGCAGCTTCAGCGCGATGGGAAATTGCACGGAGCTTGACGCGCAAAGCCGCCAGGCACTGGATCAAATATCACAGGACATGCGGCAGGCCACGCAGGTGTTGA
Organism: uncultured Bifidobacterium sp.; assembly: GCA_964520235.1. Lineage (GTDB taxonomy): Bacteria > Verrucomicrobiota > Verrucomicrobiia > Limisphaerales > JADLHS01 > JADLHS01. Next base: position 5,966 of record CAZFNB010000098.1, read on the forward strand.
GTTGTGGAACGAATGCTTTCGGCGCGACGCTGGTGGTGTCCAACGGACTTCGCGGCATGACGATCCGTTACGAGTGGGACGCGGATGCGCGGACTTTGTCGTGCGAGAAGAGCGATCAGGGCGAGGTGGTTTATCTGACCCAATGCGACGCATGGCAGGTCGAGATGTACCGGCGCACACCACAACCGGGGACGACGATGACGTTCGTGAGGACGCCGAATCCCGCCGAGTGCAAACTGGTTGCGATGACGTGGAAATGTTCGCGTCCAATCATGGGCAGGGCCTGGAACACCGAAACCGTGCAAACCGCGCAAATCGTGCTGCGCAACAAACGATGAATCCGCGCCGGAACAGCTTTCGTGATGACGAGCATGGCGGCGTGCTGGTGGTGACGTTGATCATCGTGGTGCTGCTCGGCGTGTCTCTGGCGAGTTATCTGATGCTTGCGCGAAATCAAAGCGTGGCGGTGGCGCGGTCGCAGGCGTGGAACGCGGCGCTGATCCTTGCGGAGGCTGGCATCGAGGAATCATTCGCCCACCTGAACCGAAACGGCGCGTTCACGGCTGTGGTGTCCGGCGGTGATGGGTGGGTGATGTCCGACGGTTTTTACCGCACGTATCCGTTGGAGCGTGAAATGGTGGGGGGCAGTTATTCGGCTGCGTTCTCAAATGCCGCGCCGCCCGTAATTTATGCGACGGGGTATGTCACCGTTCCCATGAGCACCACCATTCTCAAACGCGCGATTCGCGTCGGCACCACCAATCTGCCCCTTTACACGGCGGGCTTGCTGCTGGACACGTTGAAGAACACTTCCAATCTATCAGTGTCCGGGGACACCTACGATTCGGGAAGCAGCGCCTACAGCACCGGTGCGCGTTATGATCCGGGAAAAGTAAAGACCCCCACAACAACGAATGTCGCAAGCGCGGCGCATATCGAACTGCCGGATGTTCAGCCGCCCTATACGACGGGGCTTCCGTTACCGACCAAAAGTGGCAACACGTACCGTCTGGCCTCGGGAAATTATTACATCTCCGGCGACTTGAATCTGGCAGCAAACGAGCGCATCGCGGTGGACGCGCATCGCACGGCGGTTCTCTACGTGACAGGCAACATGAGGATGTCCACCAACGCGGAAATTGACATCGGCAACGACGCCAATTTCAGCATTTATGTGGGTGGGGGATCGGCGGTTCTTGATTTCATTTCCAACGACGAGGAGCCGCGCAATTTCCAGTTTTACGGGTTGACCGGGTTGACCAACCTGAGTCTGACACAAGTGTCGCCCACTCTTGCGGGTGCGTTTTATGCACCCAACGCGACGCTGACCATGCCGGGTGCGCCGTCGCTGCTCAATCTCTACGGTT
>CAZFNB010000099.1:0-7314 GCA_964520235.1 uncultured Bifidobacterium sp.
GTGAAATCCGCGACCGCGAGACGGCGCAGATTGCCGTGCAAGCGTCGCTCACAGGCCATCTGGTTTTTTCGACGTTGCATACGAACGACGCGCCGGGTGCAGTGACGCGCCTCGTGGACATGGGCGTTGAACCGTATCTCGTCGCGTCATCGCTCGAAGCCGTGCTCGCGCAACGTCTCGTGCGTGTGCTCTGCAAACATTGCAAGCAACCCGACACGTCAGCGACCACGCAGGCGATAAAGGCGCAGGTCGGAATTCCTGCCGACACCACGGTGTTCCGCGCTGTCGGCTGCCGTGAATGTCGCACCACCGGTTATCACGGTCGTCACGCCATCTTCGAGTGGATGGACGTGGACAACGACGTGCGCCAATTGGTCCTGAAAAATTGTTCCGCAGGAGAGATCGCCACCGCAGCCCGCAAGAATGGACTGCGTACGTTGAGCGAGGACGGCTGGCGACTGGTGCGCCTGGGCATCACGACGCCTGAAGAGGTGCTGCGCGTGACCAAGGATCAAGCGTTGAACAACGTGCTGCCGGAAACCGCACCTAAACCGGCGATTGAAGTCCATGAACCGAAACGCAGCAACGCGAAGAACTGAGACAGGCGAAAGCACTCATGCCACTCTTTGACTATAAAGCGCTCCAGACAGATGGAGGTGTCGCAACGGGCCAGTTGGAAGCAACAGGCCGGTCGGAGGCGTTTCGCCTGATGGAAGGGATGGGCCTGCGCCCCATCTCGCTTGCAGAAAAGGCCGGTCAGGTGTCTGCCACGAAAAATGCCACCGCCGTGAACAGTTCATCCGACGGCTTCCCGCTCAAGCTTGGTGGCGAGAAAATTTCCGCGCGAGTCCTCGAGAATTTCACGCGCCTGCTCTCTAGCCTGCTCGCGGCAGGCGTTCCGTTGAGCCGCGCCCTGACCATTCTTCACAAGGAGGCGTCCACGCCAGCCGCTGCTGCGAAGTGGAAAGAAATCCACGGACTTGTGATTGACGGCATGTCGCTGGCAGATGCGATGGCAAAGTCCCCGGAAACTTTCCCGCGGGTTTATGTCGCGATGGTGCAGGCGGGCGAAACCGGCGGCTTTCTCGACCTCGTGCTCGCGCAGATCGCAGATTTTCAGGCGCGCGAAAAAGAACTCCGCTCCAAGGTGATGAGCGCGATGCTTTATCCGTGCATCCTGCTTGTGCTGGCGCTGGGTGTCGTCATTTTTCTTCTCACATTCTTCATCCCGAGGTTTCAACCCATGTTTGCGAGCTTCGGAGCATCGCTCCCGGCTTTGACACAAGTCATTGTCGGCATCAGCGCAGCAGTGCGGTCGTATGGATTGTTTGTGCTTGCAGGCGTGGTTGTCATCGGTCTGTTGGGACGCAGTTGGTTCACGTCGGAAAAGGGTCGCCGGATGTGGGAAGGGCTGATCTTGAAATCACCGATTGTCGGCCCGCTCGTGGCCCAGTTCGCGATGGCGCGATTCTGCCGGATGCTCGGCACGCTGCTCAACGCCGGTGTGCCGCTGGTGCAGGGACTGAACGTCGCGCGCAAGTCCATCGGCAACCAGGTGCTTGTGGATGCTGTTTCAGTTTCCATGGAGCGTGTGCAAGGCGGCGGACAACTTGGCCAGAGTCTCGCGGAATGCCGGGGACTGTTTCCCGGATCGGTGCTGGAGATGATTTCCGTGGCGGAGGAAAGCGGACGACTGGATCAGGAATTGATCCGCATCGCCAACGTGACCGAGGGCGACCTGGATCGTCAGATGAAAACCGCCGTGGCTTTTGCCGAACCATTGATGCTGTTCTTCATCGCGGGTTTCATCGGAACCATTTTCATCGGGATGGTGATCCCGATCTTCACATTGCAACAACACATCAAGTGACCCATCGAATTGATTTATGAAAATCAAAACCAACTCCCCAATCCAAAAAGCAAACCAAAGCGCGTTCACGCTCATCGAACTGCTGCTTGTGCTGGTCATCCTCGGCATCCTGGCGGCCATCGTTGTCCCGAAATTCGCCGGGCGCACCGAGCAGGCACGCATCACGGCGGCGCAAACGCAAATCTCATCCTTCAGCACCGCGCTCGGCACGTTCGAGGTGGACAACGGTTTTTATCCCAAGGGCAAGGACGGCTTGATGCAGCTTCTTCAGAAGCCGAACGACGCGGCCAACTGGCGCGGCCCTTACCTCGACGAAAAGGGAGGCATCCCGAATGATCCATGGGGACGCCCTTACATCTATGAATGCCCCGGTCGCCATGGCAATTCCTACGACATCAGCTCCGCCGGGCCGGATGGCAAAACCGGAAACGAAGACGACATCACGAATTGGGGAAGCGCGAAGTGATCTGAGATTCAGTGACAATGAATGTGCGCGGAAACAGATTTGGAGTCCGCCTCGCCGTTGTCGGTGGGGCGCGTCACTCCGTGCGCGCCGTTCTCACGCACGCGGGCGTCGGCGCGCACGGAGTGACGCGCCCTGCCTTGCGGGCATTCACCCTGATCGAACTGATTCTCGTGATGACGCTCCTGATTGTCGTCATGGCGTTTTCAATGCCGTCACTCGGAAACTTTTTCCGGGGCCGCGCTCTGGATGCCGAGGCGCGAAGGCTTTTGTCGCTCACACGCGAAGGCCAGAGCCGCGCCGCCGCCGAGGGCATCCCGGTGATCTTATGGGTTGACGCGAACGAACGGGAATACGGACTCGAGCAAGACCTGACCTATGTCGAACACGACGACAAGGCGGTCACGTTTACGCTCGATCACGGCGTGCGAATCGAAGTCATCAACGGCGTGTTGAGCGGCATGGCTTCGACCGCCGGCAATGCACGCGATCTGCCGGGCATCCGGTTCGAGCCGGACGGGTCGTTTGCCGACACCAGCCCGGAGGCGTTGCAATTGCAGGATCGTGATGGCGCGACACTATACCTGACTCAATCGCGCAACAAGTTGAGCTATGAGATTCGGAATCAACAGGCGCAACGTTAGCTCCCGGTCCGGATTCACGATGGCCGAGGTGCTGGCGGCGCTGCTGTTCATGGCCATCGTCATTCCGGTGGCGGTGCAGGGGATGAGGATCGCCAGCCGCGCAGGCGTGGTGGCCGAGCGCAAGCGTGAGGCCGCTCGTGTGGCGGAAAGCTTACTGAACGAATTGATCGTGACGACAAACTGGAGCAAGTCCGCCACAAGCGGAACGGTGCGCGAGGGCGACCGGGAGTTCAGATGGTCAGCACGCAATGAAACGTGGAACGCGACCGGTGTCGAGAACACGCTGCAACAGTTGTCGGTGGAAGTGACGTTTCCCGTGCAAGGACAGGATTACTCCGTGCATGTGAGCACGCTGGCGAATTCGCAATGAGAACGCAGGGTACAACGAGATCGAGCCAGGCTGGAGAAGGTTTCTCCGGCAACGCGCCGTCGTGCCTGTGCGAAGACCTTAATCTTAATCATTCTCTTGATCCTGATCTGGCCTTCGTCCAGAGCCGGGAGATTATGATTAAGAGAAAGATTACGATTAAGAGCCTGTATCAAAATGAATTTTTGGCAGCGGTCGGCAGGGCGCGTCACTCCGTGCGCGCCGGCCTCTGGCTGGCACCAAACGGCGCGCACGGAGTGACGCGCCCTACCACCAACTGTCATTTTGATACACGCCCCAAGACTGGAGGGTTCACTCTCATCGAACTGCTGATTGCCGTGACCATCTTCGGCATTGTGCTTGTCGCCATCAACACGGTGTTCTTCAGCGGACTTTACCTGCAACGCACGACGAATCGTGTGCTCGACGAGACCGCGCCGGTGCAGCAGGCGTTTGCGATGTTGCGACGCGACCTGCAAGGCACGGCCCAGCCCAACACCAATGCCACATTGCTTCGCAAGGATTTCATCTGCGGCGCGCAAAGCAGCAGCTTCGCTTCATCCGGCGCGGGCACGCTGGATTTTTATACGACCACCGGCAACCTCAGCGACAGCGAACCCTGGAGCGAATTGCAGCGCGTCGTTTATCAACTCGTTGACCCCGCGGAACGAACGGCCACCACGCGCGGAAAAGAACTCGTGCGCAACGTCGAGCGAAATGTGCTGCCGGTTTCCACCGACGAGTTCGACACGCAGTTCGTCATGGGTGACGTGGAGAGCATCGAGTTCGAGTGCTTCGATGGAACGGGCTGGCGGACAACGTGGGACACAACCGGCGCGAACGTGGGGTTGCCACAGGCTGTCCGGGTAAAAATCTTGATGGCGCAAGAAAACAACAACAGAAATTCCCGGCGCGAACCGTTGCAATTGCTCGTGCCCATTGTCACCCAGGCGCGAACCAATACGACCACAGTTGCAGGAGGTGGCGCGTGAGGATGAACTGCTTGATTGGTGGAGCGCGTCACTCCGTGCGCGCCGGGCGAGCCTGTCGTGAGAGCGGCGCGCACGGAGTGGCACGCCCTACCTTGAACGGCTCCATTCTCATCATCGTGCTGTGGATCGCGCTGGGACTTGTCGCACTTGCGCTTTATTTTGCAAACTCGATGCGCTCGGAATTGCGCGCATCGGACAATCGCGTTTCGATGCTTGCCGCGGACCAGGCCATCGAGGGTGCGGCACGTTACGTCACAACCCTTCTCGCCACGCAGGCCACCAATGGCGTCGTCCCCTACTTCACCGATTATTCGAGCGAAGCTGTTGCAATCGGCGATTCACATTTCTGGCTGCTGGGTCGTGACGATGGCCAAGGCACGCCGAATCAGATCTATTTCGGACTCGTGGACGAAGCCTCAAAGCTCAATCTAAACACCGCCACGGTCGAGATGCTGGAACTGCTTCCACGCATGACCCCGGAACTCGCCGCTGCCATCGTGGATTGGCGCGACTCGAACGACGACATGACCAGCGGCGGCGCGGAAGAGGACACTTACGCGCGAATGCGCCCGGCATACCATTGCAAGAATGCACCGTTTGAATCCACGGACGAACTCCGGCTGGTCAGCGGTGCCACCCGGGAAATCCTCGCGGGAGAGGATGCGAACCGCAACGGTGTGCTGGACGCCGGTGAAATTGACGACAATCGCAACGGCATCATTGACCCCGGCATCCTCGAATACGTCACCGCTACGAGCCGTGAACCGAACACACGCAGCGACGGCTCGCCGCGCATCAACATCAACACAGGCCGCCAGGAATTGATTTCGTATTTGCAGGAAAAATTCGGGACAAGTCGCGCCAACAACATCATGGGAAACATCGCCGCCGGGCAGACGTTCAACAGCCTTCTCGCGTTCTATTCAGCGCGACAGGTCACAATCGAGGAGGCTGAACAGATTGAGACCGACATCACAACCGAAACCGGCACGAGCATCGAAGGCCGCGTGAACGTGAACACCGCCAGCGCCGCCGTGCTCGCCTGCATACCGGGCATCGGCGACGACAACGCGGCGAGCCTTGTCAGTTACCGCGTGGCGAATCCTGACAAGCTTTACTCCGTGGCGTGGGTCAAGGAAGCGCTCGGTAACGAAGGTGCGCTTCAAGCCGGCCCTTATATCACCGCACAAAGTTACGTGTTCACCGCGGACGTGGCAGCGCTCGGGCCGTTTGGGCGCGGCTACCGGCGCACAAAGTTCACCTTCGATCTGACCGAAGGCGCGCCAAAGATCATTTATCGCCAGAACCTCAGCCACCTTGGCTGGGCGCTCGGCAAGGAAGTCCGCGAAGGCTGGCTGGCGAAGGCAACACCATGATTGATTTGAAGAACATCAAAATGCCCGGACGCCAGAAACCGTCCGCCCTGCTCGGTCTTTCGCTTGAAGGAAGCAAACTGGATGGCGTGGTGCTGCGCGTCGTCAACGGCGCGTTGCAGTTGCAACAGACCTTCTCGGTCACGCTCACCCTCGATCCTCTGGCGAACGATCCTCAACTCGTCGGTCGTGAAATCCGGAACCATCTCGACAAGGCGGAAATCCGCGAACGCCGTTGCGTGCTCGCTCTGCCGCTCAAGTGGGCGCTCACAACCCAGACGAGGCTGCCGGAACTTGCGGAGGCGGACATAGCCAGTTTTCTGCAAATCGAAGCCGAACGCGGTTTTCATGCGGATGCCGCCACGTTGGTGACCGGTTCGTCGCGTTTCAAGACCGCCTCCGGACAATCCGTCACACAGGCCGGAATTCCGGCAAGCCACATCGCCACGATTGAATCCGTCCTTCGCGCGGCAGGATTGCGGCCCGAAAGTTTTTCAACCGGAATCACCGCGTTGCAACCGCCCGGAAACGATGGTGTGGGAAACGATGGTGTGCTGACGCTGGTCATCGGCGACGGTAATGTTTCCGTGCAGATCACCGGCGGAGGCGGGGTGATCTCGTTGCGCACGCTCGAAGGTGCGGTTCAGGACGACGGCGGACGCCGCACGTTGAACATCGCCATGATCACGCGCGAACTGCGCATCACACTCGGCCAGTTGCCGGAGGAAGTCCGCGCAACATTACGCACGGCCCGCGTGTTCGGCGCACGCGACCTCGCACAGCAGCTTTCGGACGAAATCCAACTGCGCTTCGAGGCAATGGATCTGTCCGCCGACGCCGTGACGCGTTACAGCGCGGGCGAATTTGGCATCACCATCCCGGCGGAGCAGATCATGGACATGATCTCCTTCAAGATCACGCGGCTCATGGTCGGCGAGCTGACGGGACAAGCCTGAACGTGCCGCGCATCCAGATGAGCCACGACTTCCATGCCGGGCAAGTTTTCACCGAGCGCTTCCGGCTCGACGCGGATGTCGTGCGCCGCTTTGCCGAATTCTCCGGCGACAGCAATCCGCTGCACATGGATGCGGGCGAGGCGCGCCAGTACGGATTCCCCAACGCAGTGGCGCACGGTGCCATCCAGGTGGCGTATCTGTCGAAGCTCATCGGCATGGTGGTGCCCGGGCCGGGCGCGCTGTGGACGGGGCATCGACTCCGGTGGCTGCGGCCCGTCTTCGTCGGGGAGGACATCACCCTGCGTGTCGAGATCGTCTCGTGGTCGGCGGGCGCGAGCCTGCTGCAGTTGAAGTTCAGCGCACATAACATGAAGGAGGAGGAAGTCATGAATGGAGAAGCAGAAGTCAAAGTGGGGCAGAAGCTGGCCGCCGCGCCGCGCGTGGAGCCGGGACAGCCCCGCGTCTCGCTCGTGACCGGCGCATCGCGCGGCATCGGAGCGGAAATCGCCCGCCAGCTGGCGGACCGCGGGCCGGTGGCGGTGCACTGCCACACCAACGTCGCCGCCGCGCAGGCCGTGGCGGATGAGATACGGGCGAAGGGTGGCGAGGCCGCCGTGTTCGCGGCCGATCTCTCGCAGCCCGGGGCGGG
>CAZFNB010000100.1:0-7292 GCA_964520235.1 uncultured Bifidobacterium sp.
TCGATGAGCAGCGCGTTCTCGGCGCCCGGCAGTTGCGCGTGCACCGCCATGAGGCGCCACTGCGACTCCTGCGTCACGCTGTTTTCTGAAATTCCGCGGCAAAGGCCTTCCGTGCCCGATGCAACTTGCCCCGCACGGCATCGGTGGTTTGACCGGTCAATTCGGCGATCTGGTCGTAACTTAACTCTTCATCGGCCACCAGCAAGAGCAGGAGGCGATATTCCGCGCCGAGTTTATCCATCGCATTCTGGATGCGCTCTCCGAGTTCCTTGATTTCAAGCACGCGAAACGGCGACGCCCCGTCCGACACCGCAGTTTCCATCACGACATCGTCCGAGGCCGCATGAATGTTCCGCTCGGCCCAGGCTTGCTGAAGATTGCGGCAATGGTTGATGGCGATGCGATAGATCCAGGTGCGCCATGAAGCCTCGCCGCGAAATTGATCCAGCTTGCGCCATGCTTTCAGAAAGACATCGTGCGTGGCGTCCTCGGCCTTGGTGGGATCACCCAGCATCCGAAGGCAGAGGTAATAGACCTGGCGGCTGTGCGCCTGGAAAAAATCAGCGAACTCCGGCGCAAGCGCCTCGAGCGTGGGGCGGACGGATGGTTCCCTTTGTGTTTCCATTTCGATGAGTTCGTCTGCCATGCCGATTAGACCGGAAAGCGGGCGGTATGTCACGCACCACGAATGCTGTCCCACAGGAGTACCTGGCACGGAGCCAACACCTTGGCAGCCATTTTGGATAGGCATCCCCAGCCGGGACACTTTCACCCGATTGGGTGATGGTTGCGGAATGAACCCGCTGTTACTGTAAAACGTGAAATCCGCCTTGATCTGTTGACGGCTGATTTTGTCATCGCTCATTTCTGTGAGAATTCACGCGAAGAACATCATCGTGGTGCGAAGGCCGCGCACCGGCGGGGCGTTTACACTCATTGAACTTCTGGTCGTCATCGCCATCATTGCCATTCTTGCCGCGATGCTCCTCCCCGCGTTGAGCCGGGCAAAGGATCGCGCCCGCCGCACCCAGGACCTGAGCAACCTCCGACAATTGGGAGTGGGTGTGACCATGTACGCGACCGACAGCAACGACAAGCTTTTCGCACCCTTGATGGTTGGCCCCCTGTATCACCCGCTGGCTCTGGACATCAGCATGCAAGATACGTTGAAGTCCTACGGCATGGTCTTGAAAGATCAACCTACTGACACGATCAACATCTGGAGTTGTCCAACCCGCTCGTTCCTTCCCCGCAAAGACCCGACCACTCCGACTCAAATCGCCCTGGGTTATCAATATTTTGGCGGCATCACACTTTGGGCCAATGCCTTTGGCACCATCCCGAATGCACCCAGTCCAGTGAAGCTTGGCACAGCCAAACCCAACTGGTGTCTCGCGGCGGAAGCCAACGCACGCTTCACCCCGGAAGGTTGGGGGGCGGACGGTGCCACGACCGGTTTTCCAGCCCGTGTTCCGCATTCGCGCGCAGGCAAAACCCACCCTGATGGTGGGGCACAGCTTTTCACCGATGGTTCATCGCGTTGGGTCAAATTTGAAACCATGTTTTTCATCACATCATGGAATCCGACGGCAAGGCGGTTGTTTGCATACCAGGACGACTGGGGTAATTTGACGCAGGCCCAATTGAACAGCATGAAACCGCAAACTGCGGATTTTTGAGATGTGACCGATGTCATTTTGTTTTTTACGATCCGACGGTTTGCAGATGTTGAAAAGTGGTGTTGAATCACTCGGAAGGCAGAAACTTCTCGTTCTGACGCTTTTGGCCGTGATGTCTTTCGTTCCGGACTCGCGCAGCGCTTTGACTCCTTATTCAACGGACGGAAACACACTCCACCTCTGGCATCTTGATGAGACCGCCACGCCCTGCGTAGATTCCGCGCCGGGTGGAACGAATCTCACCTCGCTCGCCAACGGCGCGTCACTTGGCAGCGGAAATCCCTCCTTCCCTGGTTTCGGAAACTGTCTGAACACGTTCGATGGAGGACAGAGCAGCACCACGCAGAAAGACGCGCTGCTCTCGATTCTCCCGCTTGCCAACGGGACGGGTGACGATGTTCTGCTGCCACTCGCGGATCCGGGCACGGGCGCGTTCACCTTTGAAGCATTGATACGCGTGAATTTCAATCCGACGCTGAATCTCTCGACGCGCGGCACTGCCATGCAGATTTTCAGCGGCGATGGTGATAATTCGTCCGACCGCATCTTCCAATTCAAAATAGTCCCTCCGGGCGTGGCCTCCGGCCAGGCGTCCGACACCACCGTGCCACGGCTCGAATTCATCAACTTGCGCCAGAATGTCAGCGGGGAAATCCAATATCTCATCTTCGTCATCCCCACGAACGGCGTGAACGCGATCGTGTCGAACCAGTGGTATCACGTCGCCGTCACTTACAACGGCAGCCAGAACACCGCAGACAACTTCCGCGCTTACTGGACGTTGATGGACTCGAACGCCATCGCTGCCAATCTCATCGGCACAGGCACGATGGCCAACGACATGTCCGTGGCAGGCTGCGATTTCGTGATCGGCAACGAGGGCCGCAACACCGGCGGCAGCACGGACAACTTCGTCGGTCGCGTGGACGAAGTCCGCATCAGCAACGTGGCGCGAGGATCGAATGATTTTTACTTTGCCGGAACGGACACGGACAACGACAACCTGCCTGACGGTTGGGAGCAGACGTATTTCGGAAACCTGTCCCAGGCCGGAACGAACGATTTCGACGTGGACACGTTCGACAATCTGGCCGAGTACAACGCCGGCTCGAATCCGACCAACACGCTCTCGACGCCACTGGACGTGGATGCCGATGGTTTGCCTGATTCCTGGGAACAGACGCATTTCAGTTCACTGGCCCAAAATGCGAACGGAGATTATGACGGCGACGGCTACACCAATTTGCAGGAATACAACGCGGGCACGAACCCGGCGAACGCCGTGTCCACTCCTGCCGACACCGATGCTGATGGATTGGGTGATGCGTGGGAAATGGCAAATTTCGGCTCACTCGGGCAATCCGCAGGCGGAGATTTTGATGGCGACGGCCACTCGAACCTTGCCGAATACCAGGCAGGCACGGGACCGGCAAGCAGCGCGTCATTCCCGGTGTTGCCCGCGACGAATTTCGTGCCCATCGAAGATGGCAACATCAGCACCAGTGAGTACGGTTACGCCGGTTCGTCTTCCATCAACACGGTCAATTTCGTTCACAACGCGCTCCATACCGAGAATGGCCAGCAATTCATCGCCTACTATTACCGTCATGCGACAAACGCGGGCGATCCCAACAACAACCGCATTGTCATCGCCCGGCGCAGCGTCACCACCAACCTCTGGCAGATGTATTTCACCACGTTCACGGCCAACACCATCACGGACGGTCACGACGTGGCAGCGTTCGGGATTGATGGCAACGGTTACATGCACCTCAGTTGGGGAATGCACGGAGACGCATTCCACTATGCCCGCAGCACGACATCTGTCTTTGGAACCAATGCGATCACGTTCGGCCCGGACACCACCATGACCGGCAACGAGAACACCGTGACTTACCCGCAATGGCTAAGGTTGCCGGACGGGGATTTGCTCTATCTGTTCCGCGAAGGCTCGTCAGGCAGCGGCGACACTTATTTGAATCACTATTACCTTGCCTCGCAGACTTGGAGCAATGTTCACGTCACGGCGGGATCGCAGCAACCGTTCCTCAAAGGGCGCACCTGGACGCCTGATTACAACGCCTACCCGAACATGCCGCAGCTCGATGCCGCTGGAAATTTTCATCTCGTGTGGACGTGGCGTTATGAGCCGGTTGGAGGCGATTCACCCGCCGGCGAGGACGGGTATCAAACCAATCACGACTTCGATTACGCGCGCTCGACCAACGGCGGCCTCACCTGGCTGCGGCAAAACGGCGTGCCGTATTCACTGCCCATCAACCAGGCCAATGGCGCAGACACAAATTTCTGGGCAGAAAAAATCCTCAACATCCCCGAGGGTTACAGCCTCATCAACCAGGCCGGCATGTGTCTGGATACGAACAATTCACCCGTCATCGCAACATGGTGGGCGCCGGGCACCGCCACGAACAATTTCCGCCGTCAATACATGGTCGCTTTCCGCGATGCAAACGGAGTCTGGCAGACGCGTCAGGTTTCAAACCGGACGAACGACCCCGTCGGCACGAAATACAACGAGTCGTTTGTGCGCAACCTGGGCAGGCCCGTCATCGTGTGCGACCCCGCCGGACGGCTGATCGTGCTTTACCGGGACAACGCGGGCAGCAACGGACTCACCATCGTCCATTCGCAGCCGTACGCGATGGATCCGCAGCGCACGAACTGGACTACGATTGACTTGACCACGGAAAATCTTGGGAACTACGAGCCGGTGATTGACGAGGCGCGATGGGAACTCGACAACCAGTTGCACATCGTCTATCAGCCGTCACAAGGCGAAGGCTACACGCCGCCCGCAAACACAGCCGCGCAGATCGGCGTGGTCGAGTGGAATGCTGCCGCCTATTTCGCGCATCGCCCGGCGTTGCAACTGTCATTCATCAATGGCACCAACGCCTCGCTCACGTTCAATTCCCAACGCGGCTGGGACTATCGCCTCCAGACCAGCACGAACCTCGCTGATTGGAACACACTGACCACGTTGCCGGGCGCTTCCGGGATTCTTCAATTCACCCACACCAACGGCATCGTCGAAAATACACGCTACTGGCGGCTTCAAGTTCAAGAGGGCGGTTACGCCCAGTGACCCGGTTTCAAGGTTGAATCAGATTCGACTTGCGGAATAGCCTGGCAGGACCACCCTTGGAGCATGAATTCCTCCTCCTGCCTTCTTAATAAAACGGTTCTTTCATTGATCTTGGTTGCTTGCTGCTCCCTGTCTTCACATGCAGCCAGGCCACCACTTCTCCGTTACCGATCTGATGCGGGCACAAACGCATATTCCGTGCAGATTGAAATCCGAGGTGAAAGCGGCAGGGAGATTTTGTCGGGGAGCATAGTGACCATCACCAGACCAGTTTCATCGAATTTCATCTCGTTGTCTTTGCGGGGCAATCTTGCTCCGAGGCGCGATGCGACGACAATGTCTTACATGGTCATGGGACGCCCCTCACGCTGGTCGATGCCCATTCAATTGAGCGAGCGCTGTGAGGTCTTGATGGATGCCCAAGGTCACTTGCTGCGTGTCAGTGGAGATTTTCCTCTTCCTGTGCCTCTTGGTTCGGTCGCACAGTTGTTTGTCCCGTTGCTGCCGCCCAAGGCAGAATCCAAATGGGAATTCTCTGATGAGGGATCGGTGCTGGATGAACCGTATGGTTTTGGCCCGAGCAAAAGTTTTGGTCTGACGCAAAGTCAATATGGCATGTTGCAGGCCTACACGCCGGGCAGTCCGTTTGGCAGTGTATCCGCCGTCGTCACCGTGTTCCACCGCACAAAGTCCGAACTCACAAACGCGACATCTTCAACAGCCATGTTCCGGAGCACGCTTGCCGTGGACAGCCCGCTCTTGCTGGGCAATGAACCGCGCATAAGCGCAAGCGGCGAAGGCGAATGGTCTTTTGACTTTGCCGGTGGATTTCTGACGGCTTCAGAGATGGAATACAAGGTTCTACTGAACAGCGATTCTTCAACACGGCGCAACACGATCAAGTCAAAAATCAAGCTGCTGGAGGGAAAGGAGCGTGAAGTCGCACTCGCTTCCCAGCAAGAACGACAGAGCATTGACCCGGCCACCGGCCAGGCTGTTTCCCGCAATCTGTCCGGAGAGGACCTGGCAAAATTGACCGATGATTTGAAGTCGGATGACGATGCGAGAAAGCGGAGTGCTGCGAACCGGATTGTCATTTCAAAGTTGATTGATCCGCCCCCCGGTTTTGTGAATTACATGACCAATTACCTGTTTGATTCCGAGTCGCCGATCCGTGCCGCTGCTGCGAAGGTTGTCGCAGACTTTGGCACGGCCCAGAATGTTCCGGATTTGCTCCGGTTACTCAAGGCCTCGGATGGCACGGTGTCCTGGTCGGCCATGAGGGGACTTGGGCGGTTAAAAGACCCGCGCGCAATTCAACCGCTGATTGAATATGTAGCCCGGGGAGGATCAGATTCTCACACTGCTGCGACCGCGTTGGAAAATTTCGGGCCGGCTGCCGAAGACCAGGTTCTGGAGTTGCTCAAGGAGAAGCACAGCGATACCAAACGCGCCGCATGCGGTGTTCTGCGAAAAATTGGAACGGTGAAAAGTATTGAGCCTTTGAAGCAAGTCATGGCGGATGCGGACACTTTTCTGAGCAATGCGGCAAGTGAGGCCTTACGCGCCATCCAGAGCCGGAATTGACGAGTTTTGTTCAAACTGGAAGCAAGCCCACGATGGCAACTTAGGATTAGTTTAGGTCAGATTCCGCGTTGACCCTCGCGCCGGCATGATTACCATGCACGGGCTGGTTTTTTGACCGGCTATCACCTGAAACTGAATTAGAACTATGGCAGTGAAAGTTGCAATCAACGGGTTCGGCCGCATTGGCCGCCTGGTCTTCCGGGCGTTGGTCGAACAAGGTCTCGTCGGTAAAGACATCGAAGTCGTCGCGGTTGGAGATATCGTCCCCGCCGACAACCTCGCCTACCTCGTTAAATACGACTCCATCCAGGGCCGGTTCAAAGGCGAGGTCGGCTCGAAGAAATCCGCCGCCGACAAAGCCGAGGACGATGTGCTCATCGTGAACGGCAAGGAAATCAAGGTCGTCAGCGCCAAGTCACCCGCGGAACTGCCGTGGAAAGCTTTGGGCGTGGAACTCGTCATTGAATCCACCGGCCTTTTCACCGACGTGGAAAAAGCGCAGGGCCACATCACCGCCGGCGCCAAGAAAGTCATCATTTCCGCTCCGGCCAAGGGCGATTGCCTCACGGTCGTCATGGGCGTGAACGATGACAAATACGACGCCTCCAAACATCACATCGTCTCCAACGCCTCCTGCACCACGAACTGTCTCGCGCCGATCTGCCATGTGCTGCTCAAGGAAGGATTCGGCATCGCCGAAGGTCTTATGACCACCGTCCACAGCTACACCGCCACGCAAAAGACCGTGGACGGTCCGAGCAAGAAGGATTGGAAAGGCGGCCGCACCGCCGCGCAAAACCTGATTCCGTCCAGCACCGGCGCGGCCAAGGCCGTCGGCCTCGTGTTGCCGGAAGTCAAAGGCAAGCTCACCGGCATGGCGTTCCGCGTGCCGACGCCGACTGTCTCGGTCGTGGACCTCA
>CAZFNB010000101.1:0-7247 GCA_964520235.1 uncultured Bifidobacterium sp.
GCAGACCGATGCGGGTCATTTCGGCGAGGTTCGCGCCCTTGCCGCCGAGGAGGGCTTTCATGCTGCCGTCGCCGTCAGCTTTTTTATTGCCCCATGTGTAAACGTATTTGGTGGATTTTGATTTGGCCATAAACTCAGATTCAGTTCGATGTTATCGGTTCGGTTTCGACCGTGAAAACGAGCGCGCAGGCTATCAAACACTGGCGGGGAGTCAATGGATGAAGCCTGCAAATGCCTCAAAAAACCAACAAACGTCGAATCAATGGCAAAAGGGGTTCGGCCGGGGTTACGCGCGGGAACGGCATGAAAAACAATTAACCGTTTCAACCCGAAAACTTAAGAAGCCGGGCAAAACCGAGGGAGTCCGGCAGCGTTGATCGAGTTGGCCGGGAGGGCTTTTGCGTCAAAGCTCCGCCAGCACTTCGGCGACGTGTTCCTCCGGTTTCACCTTTGGCCAGATTTTTTTGATTTTGCCATCCGGGCCGATGAGAAATGTGACGCGGTGCACGCCCATGTATTTCCGGCCCATGAACACCTTCTCACCCCACACGCCATAAGCTTCCACAACTTTTTTGTCGTCGTCAGCCAGCAACGTGAAGGGCAATTTGAACTTCTCCACAAACTTGTCGTGAGACTTCACCGGATCCGGACTGACGCCGAGCACGACAGCGCCTTTCTTTTTCAGCGCGGCAAAGTTGTCACGGAACGAGCACGCCTCCTTCGTACAGCCGGGCGTGTCGTCCTTGGGGTAAAAATAAAGCACGACGTTCCTGCCAATGAAGTCCGCAAGCGAAACAGAGCCGCCTCCGTTTGTCTTTGCGGTGAACGAGGGGGCTTTGTCGCCCGGCTTCAATTTCAATTCAGGTTCTTTTGCCATGTTGTGAACAATTAGAACAGAATTTGTGCGACGCAAATTTTCAATCAACTTTTCGGTCGTTCGCCGGGGATCGTCTGGTCGCTGCTCGGCGAGCTGTGCGGGTGCGCGCTCAACTGCCGGACACAGTCGCCCGCGTATAACAAACCGGACACCACCGTGCAGCCTGCCGCGGCAAGCGTGAGCCACTTGATCCACGGTGCGCCCCAGTCGTCATCCCACTTGAGCAGAATCCAAAGGATGCACGCCATCTGGAGCACCGTGGCGATCTTGCCGAAAAGGCGGGGACGCGCCTTCACTTTTCCCACGGTGAGATGAACAAGGACAATCCCCACGAGGATCAACACATCGCGCCCGATGATTGTGCCGGTGAGCCAGAGCGGAATCTGGCCGAGACGCGGCGCATGGTTGAAGCTCAACACCACCACGCCCGACACGAGCAACAGCTTGTCCGCGAGCGGATCAAGGATCATCCCAAGCTCGCTGATCTGGTTGTAACGTCGCGCGATGTAACCGTCCACGCCGTCGCAGATGGACGCCGTGGCAAAACACAGGATGGCCACGAGCCGGTGCGTTTCGTTGCCGGTGTTCACGTAGTAAAGCACTTCCACCACGAAGAACGGGATGAGCAACATCCGCAGCAGCGTGACTTTGTTGGCCGTCGTCACAATGAAAGGGAAAGCCGCCGCGCTCCGGGTGACAAGCCCAAACTGCAACGCCGTTCAACCCGCACGCTCTGAAACCCGGGTGATTTTCAACGCCTTCCCGTCCGCTGCATCCACCTCCACCACGACTCCGTGCAGCATCACGCGTTGTTTCGCCACCTCGAACCGCTGCGGCATGTTTGTGACGAATCGCCTGATGACCGGTTCAATCTCGCGCCCGAGAACGCTCTCATGCGGGCCGGTGAAACCCGCGTCGCTCAGATAAGCCGTGCCACCCGGAAAAATCTGCTCGTCAGCCGTCTGGACGTGTGTGTGCGTGCCGACCACCGCGCTGACCTTCCCGTCGAGCATCCGCGCAAAGGCGATCTTCTCGGAAGTGGCCTCCGCATGAAAATCCACGAAGATGATTTTGGTCTGCTGCCGCAATCGTTCAATCTCGGGTGGGACGGCGAGAAACGGATTTTCCAGCACGGGCATGAATGTGCGACCCTGCGCATTGAGCACGGCCACCGGCGGCAGCGATTCTTTTTGGATCACTGTCCATCCCTGTCCCGGTGTGCCCGCCGGATAGTTCAACGGACGCACGAACCGCTTTTCACCTGCCAGCATCTCCATCACCTCCTTCTGATCCCAAAGATGATCGCCGCTGGTGATGACGTCAGCTCCGGCGGAAAAAATCTCCTCGGCGGTGCGCGGTGTGATGCCGTTGCCACCGGCGGAATTTTCACCATTGGCGATGACGAAATCCAGGCCGTGCTGTTCGCGCAGCTTCGGCAAAAGCGTTCTGACCGCGCGCCGTCCCGGCTCGCCCACGATGTCGCCGATGAAAAGTATCTTCACGCGGTCAGGTTAATCACCAAACGCACGGAACACACGAAAGAAACACGGTTTCAAGCCGTTCTGCGCACTTGCCTCCCGGGTGCGCGAATTCCATACTGGCATCCAATTTTGATTATGACCAACAACCCTATTCGTGTCGCAGTCACCGGCGCCGCCGGCCAAATCGGTTACTCACTCCTGTTCCGCATCGCCTCCGGCGCGATGTTCGGCCCCAACCAGCCCGTCATCCTGCATCTCATCGAAATCCCCGATGAGAAGGCCATGGCCGCGTTGCAGGGCGTGTGCATGGAACTCGACGACTGCGCGTTCCCTCTGCTCAAAGGCATCGTCGCCACATCGAGCCTCGATGAAGGGTTCAAAGGCGTGAACTGGGCGCTGCTCGTCGGTGCCGTGCCGCGCAAGCAGGGAATGGAGCGCAAAGATCTGCTGGGCATCAACGGAAAGATTTTCACCGGGCAGGGCCAGGCCATCGCCAAGAATGGTGCAAGCGACGTACGCACGCTCGTCGTCGGCAACCCGTGCAACACCAACGCCCTCATCGCAGCCAACAACGCGCGCGGTCTGGACAAAAACCCCTTCTTCGCCATGACCATGCTCGACGAGAACCGCGCCAGGACGCAACTCGCCAAGAAAGCCAGCGTGGATGTCACCGC
The DNA here is from genome assembly GCA_964520235.1 of uncultured Bifidobacterium sp. Taxonomy (GTDB): domain Bacteria; phylum Verrucomicrobiota; class Verrucomicrobiia; order Limisphaerales; family JADLHS01; genus JADLHS01. The sequence continues at coordinate 3,033 of CAZFNB010000101.1, forward strand.
CGTCAGCAATCTCGCCATCTGGGGCAATCACAGCGCCACGATGTATCCGGACTTCTTCAACGCCCGCATCGGCACGCGCCCCGTGCCGGACGTCATCGGCCACAAGGAATGGCTCGAAAAAGATTTCATCGCCACCGTGCAGCAGCGTGGAGCCGCCATCATCAAGGCGCGCGGCCTCAGCAGCGCCGCCAGCGCCGCCAACGCCGTCGTGGACACCGTCCGCAATCTCACCACACCCACCAAGCCCGGCGACTGGTTCAGCGTGGGCGTCCACTCGGACGGCAGCTACGGCATCGAGAAGGGACTCATCTTCAGCTACCCGATACGCAGCGATGGCAAGAACTGGCAGATCGTTCAAGACGTACCGCTCAACGAATTCAGCCGCGCCAGGATTGCCGCTACAGAAACCGAGTTGAAGGAAGAGAAAGCCATGGTCGCCGACCTCCTGCCGAAGTAAGCGACGTTTCAATCTGAATTGTCCGACAAAACCCCGGTTCGCCGGGGTTTTCTTTTTTTCTTCAACGGGCTGATACCTTTCCCGCCGGGATTCCGCATGTATGGGCAGACGGTCAACAAACAACGACTAAGCGCCTATGAAAATCCCGACCCCACTGTTCGCCATCAGCCTTGCTCTGGCTGCTTGTTCCGGACTGGCCCAAAACACAAACCCGGACAACAACGGATCTTCAACCGACCTCGGCAGCGACATCCGCGACGGCAAAACCAACAAGATCGCACGCATCTTCAAAGTCACTCCCACCCATGTCTTCGTGATTTACGAGGGCAACACCGGTGGCCGAAACATTCCACGCGAAGAATTGCCTGAGCAGTTGCAGGCCCGCTTTCCCTACGACGCTGGCAAAGCGTCCGACTTCAGCATGCGCCAGGCTCAAACCGCCGCGCTTCAGGCCGCCGCACAACAGACGATCATCCAGGAATCCCAACTCCGCCGCGCCAGACAGATCGAATCTCAGATCGCAACCCTGTCTCAGCGCGACGCAGAACTCCAAAAGCTGGTCAATGTCTATCACCGCATGCCGCCGGGAAATGGGCGCAAAGTCCGGCTTGCACACATGCTGGACGAGCAACAAAGCATCCGCGAACAAGTCATCAAACTCAGACAGCAACTGCTCGCTGTTCGTTGATGACACCTTTTCATGGCCGCATGGTGCGTTTTGACTTGGAATCCCCATGGAGGAGCAAAGATTATGAACCAGTTCATGCAACCCTCTGATAAGTCAGAAGCCGCCATCTTCGAAGCCGCGCTCGCCTGCGCCACGCCGCACGAACGCATCGCCTATCTCGACAAAGCCTGCGCCGGACGACCCGATCTCCGCCAACGCATCGAAGCCTTGCTCGCCGCCAGCGATGATGCCTCGTCATTCCTCGAACCAGCGCCCGGCGTCAATCCCACCGTCCGACTTGAATTTGCTGGCGATGAAAAACCCGGCGACGTCATCGGCCAATACAAAATCCGCGAGAAGATCGGCGAGGGCGGTTGCGGCGTGGTCTATGTCGCCGACCAGGAACAGCCCGTCCGCCGCCGCGTCGCGCTCAAGGTCGTCAAGCTTGGCATGGACACCAAGCAAGTCGTCGCGCGCTTCGAGGCCGAACGACAGGCGCTGGCGCTCATGGATCATCCGAACATCGCCAAGGTGCTTGATGCGGGCGCGACCAGCACGGGCCGCCCGTTCTTCGTGATGGAACTCGTGCGCGGCATCAAGATCACCGACTACTGCGACCAGAACAATCTTTCCACCGAGGAACGCCTCAAACTGTTCATCCAGGTCTGTCACGCCGTTCAGCACGCGCATCAAAAGGGAATCATCCATCGTGACATCAAACCCTCGAACGTCCTCGTCACGCTGCACGACGGCGTGCCCGTGCCCAAGGTCATTGACTTCGGCATAGCCAAAGCCACGAGCGACCAGCGCCTGACCGACAAGACCATCTACACCGCCTTCGAGCAATTCCTCGGGACGCCCGCCTACATGAGTCCCGAGCAAGCCGAGATGAGCGGCCTGGACATTGACACCCGCAGCGACATCTACAGCCTCGGCGTCCTGCTCTACGAATTGCTCACCGGCAAAACGCCCTTTGATCCCAAGACGCTGATGCAGGCGGGCATTGATCAGATGCGCCGCATCATCCGCGAACAAGAACCGCCGCGCCCGAGCACATGCCTCAGTACACTCACCCACGCCGACCTGACGACGCTCGCCAAACAACGCCACGCCGAAGCGCCAAAACTCATCCACCTCATCGCTGGCGACCTCGACTGGATCGTGATGAAGTGCCTGGAGAAGGACCGTACCCGTCGCTATGAAACCGCCAATGGTCTGGCCACTGAGATTCAGCGTCATCTCAGTAATGAACCGATCACCGCTCGTCCACCGAGTGCGATGTATCGAATTCAAAAAACCGTAAGACGTAACAAGCTGGCGTTCGCCGCTATCTCGACAGTTCTGTTGACCTTGGTAATCGGATTGGCCGCTTCGATTTTTTTCTATCAACGGGAGTCTCGCGCCCGGCTCATCGCTTCAACGCTTGCCACTGAAGCCCAAGAAACAAGCATGCGAACAAGGAAGGCTCTATCCGACGTTTTCGCGATCACGGAGGCGACAGCAGGCGTACGAAAAGGCAGACGCGGAAAACAACCGGTTCCCTCAGAGATTCTGTTGGCAGAGTCGGCTGTTGAAAACTACGAGGAATTCTTGAAGCAATCGCCGAATGACGACGCTTTGAAAGCTGATTTGGCAGAAATCTATCAGTTGCAAGCAAAAATCTTTCGCAGTCGCGAAGACTTTGATCGGCTGGATATCAGTAGGAAGGCGGGTCGTGAACGGGACGAGCTACAGACGACTATTTCAGAACGGGCGATCGTTATCACAAATGCGATCGCGAAAAGCTGCACATTGCTTGCAGAATTAGTGGCCAACTATCCTAAAGAGCAAAGGTATCGAGATTCGCTCGCGAGCGGTTACACGCTGGCTTCTAAATTTCAGCCCGGCACGGAGGCACATACATCACTCAAGCGCGCGTTGCTTCTACGGACGTCGCTAGTTCAAGAATTTCCAGAAGACCTAAAACTGGTCGAATCCCTGGCCGATCTTTACCCCGCACTGGCGAACTCCACAACCAACGACGTTGATCGGGAGTTTTACATCAAAAGCGAGTTGCCGCTTCGCCAGAAACTGGCAGCCCGCATGGGCGGAGATTCAGAAACCGTGGCGGCAGATTTCTTCAAACTGGCCGGCACCTACAGCCGCCTCGCCAGAATGTCCGGCGACAAAGCCCGGGTGGCGATCAATCTGTCCAATGCGATTGCCACAATAGACACCGACTGGAACAGATTTCTCCGCGCAGGTGTGGACACAAACATGCCCGCAGTGCAGTCCGAAAAGGTTGCAGCTCTGGTTCAATATCAAAGCAGACTGGCACGGGAGTTGGCCAGCTCGGGAAGCGCGAATGACGCCGCGTATTGGGCTCGTCAATGCGTTCATACTGCGGAACAGATAGCCGGCAGTGGAGAGGACTACGCGGAGGGTGCCGTAATCGATGCCTATATCGAACTGGGCGACATGTTGAACAATGCCGGACGTGAGCGCGAAGCAGCCGAAGAATACCGTCGGGCAATGGAACGGCTACAAGGTCTGGCCAGAAGAACATCCTATTACTATTCGCGTGTGAACACCGAGGGCGGAAGTTTCTCCAAGATACGCTACGCCGACTTGGAGTTGGATGCGTTGTGGGACAAATTGATAAGGAAAGACCTGTCCTCAACGAATTTGGATCAGGCCGAGAAACTGGCGGATGAGGCCGTCACTTATTGGCGCGCACGCTACGCCGAAAACCAAAATTACTGGCGCAAGGTTTTCACACTTTCGCAACTTCGCAGCGCTTCCATTCACCAGATGACCGGCAGAACAAACGAAGCTGGCTCGAACATCCATTCTGCAAACTTGTTGATAGAGAAACTGGCCAAAGACCAAAACGAAGATCTGGTTGAGTTGGCAAAAATACTCGCAGGCCGCCTTGGCTCTGGCCCGAAAACGAACATGGCACTGCTCGCTCTGGATGCGGCTTACTCAGAACATGCTGTCTCAGCAATTTCACATGCTGGCAGCCAGACCAATTACGCATTCCCAGCAGAGTTGCTTGCTGCTTCCGAATTCAAAAGGCTCGCCAAAGCAGAAGGCTTTCAGGCGACCATCA
>CAZFNB010000102.1:0-7209 GCA_964520235.1 uncultured Bifidobacterium sp.
GATTGAAACCCACGGCGGCACTAAGAGTTATCAAGAGCTTCGCACGCGCATCCGTGATTACTATCGCCGTAATTTTCCGCTGACCGGGGCAGCCAAAGCGAATGCGTTCTTGAACCCGGGCAACGGCGGAGTCTCCAAATTATGTCACGAACCGCGCGTGGCGTTGGCGGTGTTACAGGAGATGCTCGCGCCGTTTGTGGCCGGTTCCCGTTTGAGGATTCTGCCGCGGCATGTGCCGACATCGGCGGCGACTTCAGGCGACAAGGTGGAAGCCGTCCGCGTACGATGTTTGGAATCGGGTGACGAGCTGAATCTTGTCGCGCCATTTTTCGCCGATGCAACCGAGACGGGGGAACTGCTGCCGCTGACGAAAACCGAATCCATCACCGGCGCTGAATCGCAGAAGGAAACCGGTGAACTGCACGCGAAACCGGAAGCCCAGCCAAAAAACATGCAGGCGTTCACCTGTTGCTTTGCGATGGAATACATCCACGGTGAAGATCATACCATCGAGAAACCGCGCGAGTGGGAGTTCTGGCGTGACTATGTGCCGCCAATCAAACCCGCGTGGCCGGGCAGGTTGCTGGACCTGGTTTACTCTAATCCCGTCACGCTTGAGCCGCGCAACTACGGATTCAATCCTGAAAAAGCCACGGGCTTGTTTCACTATCGCCGCATCCTGGATCGCAGCAACTTCATCGCAGGCGCATACGCCGGCGACGTGTCGCTTGTGAACTGGCCGCAGAATGATTATCTGCCAGGCAACCCATTCGGGTGCGAACCGGATTTCGCCGCAAAGCACATTACGAGCGCCAAACAGTTGAGCCTCTCGTTGCTTTACTGGTTACAGACGAAATGTCCACGACCAGATGGCGGCGAAGGTTGGAAGGGCTTGCGCTTGCGCCCGGACATCGTTGGTACAGAGGACGGTTTGGCTAAGTATCCCTACATTCGCGAAAGCCGGCGGATCCGCGCGGAGTTCACTGTTTGCGAGCAACACGTCGGCACGGATGCGCGGGGAAGATTGCGTGGCAAGTCCAAGGAGGAGGTAAAGGCCGAAGAGTTTTTCGACTCGGTGGGCATCGGCAGTTACCGGATTGATCTGCACCCGAGCACGGGCGGCGACAATTACATAGACATCGCTTCACTACCGTTCCAGATCCCGCTCGGCGCGCTGTTGCCGAGGCGTGTGGAGAATCTTTTGCCGGCGTGCAAAAACATCGGAACGACACACATCACGAACGGTTGCTATCGTCTGCATCCCGTTGAATGGAACATCGGCGAATCTGTCGGCGCGCTTGTGGCATTTTGCGTGAAAAAGAAACGCGCGCCACGCGAAGTCCGGGCAAAGACAGCGCTTCTTGGGGAGTTTCAAGACTGCCTGACCAATCAGGGTGTCCGTCTGGCTTGGGTGAGTTGATTTGGTTTCGTGACGAAGTCCAGGATTTCGAGCAAGCTGAACGCATGGCAAAGGCAGTTTTCAAGATCGTTCTCATCACGTCACCGGATTTGAAGACGGCGCGGCTGCTGGCGCGTGCAGCCTTGGCGGCGCGGATGATCGCGTGCGCGAACCTCGTCCCTAAAGTTGAATCGCATTATCGCTGGCAGGGAAAGGTGGAAAAAGGCGCGGAGGTTCTCATGATTTGCAAGACCACCAAGCGGAACATGGCGGGGTTCCGAAAACTTGTTCACCGGCTGCATCCTTACGACACGCCGGAGTTCATCGTGCTGAACATCGCCGGCGGCTCGGCTCGTTATCTTCGTTGGATTGGCGATTGTTGCGAGTCAGCCGGATAGCTCGTGTCCGTTTCTTCCAGGCGTTTCCAAGGCGTGCCTGCCACAACTTCGGTTTCTGTGCGGTTTTGTGGAAAACTCTTTTCCGGTGAACAACTCCACGTTGACCGCACGCCTTTGTAACGCCTAAAACAGTTACCGTCACAAAAAACCAGATGGCGCGAAGCCGGATGGGTGCGTGCAAAAGGGTCGAAATTGTCCGGTTTCAAACTGTCACAAACCGAAAGGCAGATCCTATGAATCAGTTCACGAAACCCTTGCGCAGATTCATCATCGCTGCGCTGCTGTTCGCACTCACGTCCCTTCAATCACTGGCGGATTACATCAACCTTCCGATCAAATGGTCGCAGCCCATCGGCCCCAGTGCCGTGCAGCCTGGACGGATTTACGGCACGGATCGTTTGTCTGATCACACGTTCGACACCATTCGTGCGGATGATTTTTTGTGCACGGATCCCGATCCGATTGTGGCCGTCCGTTGGTGGGGATCGTATCTCCCGGAAACAATCTTCAGCGGATTACAACCACGCCCGACCACTCCGGGTTACACCGTTCCGTTCGACATCAGTTTTCATCTGTCCACGTTCCCGAATGAGCCGCATCCGTTCAGCAGACCCGGGCCTCTGTTGTCCCTGCAAGGTGTGCTGGCTCAGGAGGAATTCGTCGGCATTGATGACACGGGCCACTATGTCTATCGCTACGATGCGTATTTGCCCCAACCGTTTTATCAACAGGGCACTCACGCCAATCCGATCGAGTATTTCCTGGACATAGACAAACCGTCGCACGAAATGTGGGGCTGGCACGAGACGCCGTATGGCGGCCTCGACTTTCCGGCGGTGGGCACAACACACATCGGTCCTTGGGCAAACGACCCTCCGCACGATCTGGCGTTTGAATTGATGACCGTGCCGGAACCGTCCAGCGCAGCTTTCATCGGGCTTGCGGGCGGCCTGGTGCTGCTCACGACGCGAAGGCGCGCACAGCTTCGTCGGTAATACGACGGGAATGGCAGAATCCAAAAAATCTGCCAATGACACCGGCGGGTGGAGGAGTCTCCATCCGCCGGTTTTCTGTGGCGTTTTCAGCGGCGTAAAGCTGTGGATAAAATCCGATTGAACAAGCCGCCCACTTCAATAGATTGTCCCCAGCATGAGCACGGGAGATTTGATACCCGTAGTGCTGTTGTCCTTGCTGTTCTTCATGCTGGGCGCCGGCGCAACGATGATCATTCTGGTCGCTCGCTGGGCGCGGCATCACCGGCACGAGCTGGAGTCGGGTTTGGAATTGCGTCGGTTCTACGATGCATCCTATCGCCGCACCCGCCGCGAGAATCGTCCCCTTTGCTGGCTTGCCATCCGCAGTCGCAACCTTCCCGCAGTCCAGGCCGCGCTCGGGCTTCGCAACGCAAGACCGTGTTCGTGGTCGGAGGGAATTTCCGGTGAACGAACGGTGTTCATCGCACCTCCCGTCAACGGTTGGATTCTCGTCGTCGGCAGCGGTGTGCCGGATCCGGTTGAGGACGTTGATGCGTGTTTCCGTTTGCTGCTCGAACTCAGTCGCAAGCTCGGTCATGTGCAGTTTTTCCATGCCGACCGAGTGTTGCATCATCACGCGTGGGCACAGGTGGAGGCAGGACGGGTGCTGCGCGCGTATGCGTGGGCGGGCGAGACGCTTTGGAACCAGGGCGCAAAGACAGATGCGGAATCCGCCCTCGGGATGAAATGTTTCGCCTACGGTGAAGATTGCTCGCTGTCGCGCTGGGGCATGGGAGAAGTGCTGACTTCAAACGCAGAGAAAGTTCCGCAACTTGCCGCGCGTTGGAGCCTTGACCCGGCGCAAATCCAGGAGCAATCGCTGGCCGGTTCGCGTGGTGTCGCCGGCAAGCCATCCGTGCGGTTTTAGTTTTCGGATTAGTTTTCGGATTAGTTTTCGGATTGGCTCTTGAATCCTCCTCCGGCCTCGTGGCAGACTGCCGCCGCCGTTCAACCGAACAAGCACTATGTCACTCGAACTCGAACTCCAAAAATTCCCGAAGGACACGAAGGTCAAGGACGGATCCAAGATCAAACTCCGCCCGCTCAAAAGCACGGACGAAAAGGAATTTCACGCGCTCTTTCAGAGCATCCCGGAACAGGAACGCATGTTCATCAAACATCGCGTCACCGAGATTTCAGTCATCCGCGAGTGGTGCAAGAACATTGACCTGGGACGAAATCTGCCGTTGCTGGCGGTGGATGGCAGCAAGGTTCTTGGCGTCGCCACGCTGCACCAGCAACTCGGCGGCTGGAAGCGCCACATCGGACGCGTGAGCGTGCTGGTGCAACCCGCTGCGCGCGGACGAGGCATCGCCCGCGCGCTCGTGCATGAGATCGTGGAGATTTCCCGCAACACCGGATTGGAAAAAGTAGAGGCCGAGTTCATCGGCGAACAGGAGACTGCGATCCACATGTTCGCCATGCTCGGCTTCAGCCAGTTGTTGAGGCTGGAATCCTACGTCAAGGACATGCAGGCCATCTCGCACGATTACATTCTCATGGGACTGGACCTGACGACCGACGAGGAGTATGCGGGCGTCGGAGGCTGATCCCTTTCACATTCTCAATGCGCCCGCCCGAGACCTGTCCAAACTGCGGTGCGGATGTGCCGCAAAATGCGAAGGCCTGTCCCGAATGCGGTGCGGACGAGAACACAGGTTGGGCGGAGGACGCGCAGCAGGCCACCGCCGCCGACCTTGGCATTCCCGACGAGGATTTTGACTACGACAAATTCGTGAAACGCGAGTTTGGTCCGGCATCCCCGAAACCGCATGGACTGTACTGGATCTGGTGGCTTGTCGGGCTTGGGTTGATTGCAGCATTCCTTTTTGGCTTTGTGTTCTGATCGGGTGAATTTATTCCGAATCGTTGTTACACGACACGAAAACTTACACGCTTGACCCTGCCCGCCTGCTTTTCTAGCTTCACTCGGCAAAGAAACGATGCTTTGCCCCGAGTTAATCGGGGCTTTTTATTTCACCATGGCAAACACGATTCTCGTCGGCGCCCAGTGGGGCGACGAAGGCAAAGGCAAGATCATTGACGTGCTCACCGAGCAGGCCGATGTCGTCGTCCGGTACGCAGGCGGCAACAACGCCGGTCACACCGTCTGGGTCGGCAAACAGAAATACGTCCTGCATCTCATCCCGTCCGGCATCCTGCGCAAAAACAAGCTGTGCGTCATCGGCAATGGCGTGGTGATTGACCCCATCGGCCTCGTCAACGAAATCACCGGACTGCACAAGATCGGCGTCAAGGTCGGCAAAAATCTCGTCATCAGTGAGACGGCGCATGTCGTGTTCCCCTACCATCGCGAACTCGATGCCCAACGCGAAGTGCTCAAGGGCAAAAACAAGATCGGCACGACCAAACGCGGCATCGGTCCGGCCTACGGCGACAAAGTTGCGCGCGTCGGGCTGCGCATGGGCGACCTGATTGATCCGGCCCGCCTCGAAGCGAAGCTCGCCGTCCGCATCAAGGAGAGCAACAGCGTCCTCAAAGCGCTCGGCGCGAAGCCGGTTTCGTTCAAGCAGGTGCTCGCCGAATACAATAAGGCCGGCGCATTCCTCAAACCTTTCGTCACCAACACTGTTGTGTTGTTGCACGACGCCATCAACACCGGCGCGGAAATGTTGTTTGAAGGCGCGCAAGGCACGTTCCTCGACATTGATCACGGCACGTATCCGTACGTGACTTCGTCGAACACCACGGCGGGTGGCGCTTGCACCGGCTCGGGCGTGCCGCCGCATCGCATGGACCGCGTCGTGGGCGTCATGAAGGCTTATACCACGCGCGTCGGCGAAGGGCCGTTGCCGACCGAGAACCAGGAAATCTCCGACCTGCTCCACGGCATGGGCCGCGAGTTCGGCGCCACCACCGGCCGCGCCCGCCGCTGCGGTTGGTTTGATTCCGTCGCCACGCGCCACGCTACGATGGTCAACGGCATTGACGATCTCGCCATCACGAACCTCGACGGTCTCGACACGGTGGAGACGATCAAGGTCTGTATCGCGTATCGCCACGGCAAGAAGCGCTACGATTACATGCCGAACGACGCGAAGATTCTCGCCGAGTGCGAACCGATCTACGCCGACTTCGAGGGCTGGAAAACCCCGACCGACAAGTGCAAGACGTGGAAAGACCTTCCCGCGAAAGCGCGCACTTACACCAAAGCCATTGCGGAACTGACCGGCGCGAAGCTGTACATCGCCTCTGTCGGCCCGGGCCGCGAGCAGACGATTTTTGTTTGAACAGAAACCATCCGCAGATTTCTCAGATTGGCGCAGATTGTTTTTGAATCTGCGTTCATCCGCGTAATCTGCGGAAGCACTGATGAGTTCGACGCCTCAACTTTCGCCTGAAGCCAAGGCCACGTTGCCACAACACGTCGCCATCATCATGGACGGCAACGGACGTTGGGCGAAGCAACGTCACCTCCCGCGCGTTGAAGGTCATCGCCAAGGCGCGGAGTCGGCGCGCACCATCATCAAGGCCGCCGGCGAACTCGGCATCAAGTATCTCACGCTCTACGCATTCTCGGTGGAGAACTGGAATCGCCCCAAGGACGAAGTGGATGCGTTGATGAAATATCTCATCCACTACCTCAAGAACGAGACGCCGGAGTTGAACAAGAGCAACGTGCGCCTCGAAGCCATCGGCCAGATCTGGCGCTTGCCGGAGAACGTGCAGGAGCAGCTCAAGAAAGCCCGCGCCACGCTCGCCAAGAACAACGGACTTACGCTCGTGCTCGCGTTGAGCTATGGCGGTCGCACGGAAATCGTGGACGCCGTCCGCAGCATCGCCGCCGACGTGAAAGCCGGCAAACTCGATCCTGCCGACATCAACGACCAGGTCGTCTCGCAGCATCTTTACACGCGCAGCTATCCCGACCCCGATCTGCTCATCCGCACCAGCGGCGAGATGCGCGTGAGCAATTTCCTGCTCTGGCAGATTTCCTACGCGGAATTCGTCATCACACCCACGCTCTGGCCGGATTTCCGCAAGCCGCAGTTCTACGACGCGCTGGAAGAATACGCCAGTCGCCACCGCCGTTTCGGCGGAGTTTGATGAAAGTGCCAAGACCAAATCACTGACGAATTGAATTGTCCGCGAGTTCCAGATGGATTAAACAACTGTGCGGCTGGAAGGGTGGCTGAGTGGTTAAAGGCATCTGACTCGAAATCAGAAGTAGGGGCAACCCTACCGTGGGTTCGAATCCCACCCCTTCCGCCACTGTTTTGCCAGTTACGAATAGAACTTGATACGCCAGCCAGGGCAACTTGTTTAGGCTTGAGGCTTTTTTCTTACTTTCGCATCATTTCCGGCGCTAGGGCCCATGGAATGTGGACTTACGAACCCCGCCAGGGCCGGAAGGCAG
>CAZFNB010000103.1:0-7192 GCA_964520235.1 uncultured Bifidobacterium sp.
AACGCGATGCTGGCCGTCTCGCTCATGGCGATGTTGAGCGGGCACTGGAGGTTTGCCACGGAGCGGTTCTGGTTTTCAATCGGCACGCCGCTGAAAACCGGGGCAAGCCTCGTGTTGGTTTTGGGCGCGATCGTTTTTGTGCAACAAGGAGTTCACTTTGTCCGTGAATACATCTGGCTGGAACGCGCGCGAAATGCGCCCGCATTTTCAGACGCGCAAGTGGAACTGTTGTTGAAAGCCCGCGCCATCGAGCCGCGCAACGGGGAAACAGCCCACGCCATCGGCGAGACATATCGCAAGCAAAGCGCCGTGGGTGAATTGCAAAACACGACCGACCTGACCCAAAAGGCCATGGAATGGTTTCAACGCGGCATGACCAACAACCCTCATGACGGTTACAACTACATGCGCTACGGCATGTGTCTCGACTGGCTCGAGCGGCACGCCGAGGCCGAGGCGTTTTTTCTCAAAGCCAATGATTGTGACCCGAACGGACATTTTACGGCAGCTCACGTCGGCTGGCATTATGTTCAGGCGGGCGATTATGTGACGGCCCGGCCCTGGCTTGAGCGTTCGTTGAGATTGCAGAAGAAGGACAACGACGTTGCCCTGAACTGTCTCGAAATCGCGAATCAACGTCTCATCGAGCAGGCGGGCGACCCCGTGCGTCGCACCCTTCTGGAACGTTTACGGGCAGCCCAACCCCCTGAATGACACATGGGCACGTTGTGGGAATGGGCGGCGTGCTGGCCCGGTATTTGCACTGTTTTGGTCGGAAACTTTGTCAAGAATACACGTTGACATCAAACAGCTTGGCCCTAAAATTGAAATGAAAATTAAGTCGTTCAGCCAATTAAAGCCTCTATGAAAAGAACGAACATTACGCTCACATGGTTGATGGCGGTGGTTGCCGCACTCGCATTTGCCATCAGTTCGAACGCTGAATCTGCCAAAGCCCGCACGGGCAAGGTTGTCCGCATCAAAGGTGCGGCACGTTTCTCCACTGACGGCCACGCATGGCAGCCTCTCAAAGTCGGGACCATCCTCAAGAGCGGTTATGTTGTTCAAACTGCCGCTGAATCTTACGCAGATGTCGTCATCAATGAAGAAGCGTCCGCCAGCGGAGGCAACATCGCGACGCCGACATCAGTTGCGCCCTCCACAGCCTCAATGGGCTACCGCCCCGTTGCCGAGCAGGATTTGCTTCGCATCTGGGACGACACTGTTCTCGCCTTTGACAATCTGAAAGCCACCGACACTGGTGCTGATCGCATCACCGAAACGGAGCTTGATCTCCGCAGCGGTCGCATTTTTGGTTCGGTGAAAAAACAGGCCGCTGCGTCGCGCTTTGAAATCAAGATTCCAAACGGCGTTGCGGGCATCCGCGGAACGATTTTCTTCATCAGCGCGGACGGTATTGCAGGCTGTCACGCTGGTTCGCTGATCATCGCTTTCACCAAGAGCGGTTCTGGTGATGTCGGAACGCAGCCGATCGTTGCAGGCTTCCAGTTCAACGTTGTGACGGGTGAACTGACGCCCATCCCGACGTCCCTGCTGCCGATCATCCAGGCGTTCATTCAAGATGCAGTTCGCTCGCAGTCACGGCATCATTTCACCTATGTGTGTGACAACACGATTCACCCCGTCACGCGCCACAAACGAAACGGCGACAGCGAGGAAGTGATCATAGACTTCTAATTTTGCTCTCCCCATAAAACCAGAGCAGCCTTGAGTTGCTCTGGTTTTTTTGTTTAGTTCGCGCCGGTGAAGTTCAAACCCCTCAAGCTCGCACCGGCCATCATCGGCACAGTGGTCATCGCGCTGGTCTGTCTTGCGCGTGTCCTGAACTTCGGATGGATCCAGCGTCTGGAGCACATGACCTATGACAAGCGCGTCCGGCTTGCCGCCAGTCATGAACAGCCTGTCTCCACAAACCTCGGCTGTGTTTTTATCACGGACGAAAGTCTGCGCGCGATCGCCGGCGGCCAGTTGGGGAAGCCCTACGGCCTCTATTGGCCGCGCCACATTTACAGCCGGGTGCTGCGCGAACTTTCCACCCAAGGCGCGCGTGCTGTGGCGTTTGATGTCCTGTTTGAAAACCTCCGGATGGATCATGGCGCGTATCCCGAACCCGCCAACCGCTGGCCTGATCTCGGAAACTTCCTCCAAGCCGTTCATCCCGGAGAAAAACCGACGGTGTTTGGCGAGGGAGGAGCGGAATCCCTCCTTGTCCAGTCTGACGATCACTTCGCGTGGCAGTTGAAAAAATCCGGCATGGCAATTCTGGCGGCGGAACGTGGAGTGCGGCCTCACGCATTGTTCGCCACAAACGCGATTGCCATAGGTGACATATCCGCTGATCGTGATGCCGACGGCGTGCTGCGCCGTGCGCAGGCGTTTCGAGTCTATACGAACTGGCACACGCTGTTTCGGAAAATCGAGGAGGATCCTGGCTACGGCGTTGATCTTTCCATGGCTAGATTCGAACCCGGAAAAATCACTCTGCCGAGATCAAATGATTCCCAGCCGATTAAAATCGATGTTGATGCAGATGGGCGGTTCGATCTGGCGGATTTTCTCGGTGACAAAATTCCGTCCGGCTGGCCGGCGAAAGATCGTGCGTTCTCACTGGAGCGTGTCTGGCACATGGGCATCGTTCTCGCCGCGCGCGAACTGCAACTCAATCTGGCTGATGCCGAGGTGAATCTGCCGGCGGGACAGATCGTGTTTCATTCGACGAACGGTGTTGAACGTGTGCTGCCGCTGGACGAGGACGGTTACTTTTACATCAACTGGGAGATGCCTTTGACCGACAGGCGATTTTTCTCTGACGACATTCTCAGCCTGTTGATACAGGATCAGGCCCGCAGCACGGGCCTTGGCGAAAGCCTCACCAACCTCTGGCGTGACAGGCTTGTGGTCATCGGCTCTGCCGCCACCGGAAACGATCTCACGGATCGCGGAGCGACACCTTTGGAAAAGGACACCTTTCTCGTCAGCAAACACTGGAACGTGGCCAACTCCATCATCACGGGCCGTTTCATCCGCACCACGCCGCTTGTGTGGGAATTGTTGCTCATCGCTGTGCTCGGCACGTTGACGGCGTTCCTGACGTGGCAACTGCGCGCGGTGACAGCGGCGTTGTCTGTGCTGGCATTGGTGACCGTTTACAGCGTCGCAGTCATCCATATCTTCACACAGCAACGCCTCTGGCTGCCGGTGATTCTGCCGGTGGGCGGCGCGTTCCTGATGCAATACGTCTGTCTGCAAACTTATCGTGTCGTTTTCGAGCAGCGTGAACGTCGCCGCGTGCTCGGCGTCTTCGACAAGATGGTCTCACCCAATGTTGCGCGCGAGGTCCTCAAGATGGAATCGCTCACGCTGGGCGGTTCACGGCGCGAAATCACAGTTTACTTCGCAGACGTGCGCGGCTTCACCGAACTCACCGACGCGACAAGCCAGCGCGCCTCGCAGTTTGTCGCGGAGCAGAAACTTTCCGGTGCGGACGCGGACGCGGTTTACGCCACCTACGCGCGCGAAATGCTCGACACGGTGAACACGTACCTGTCGCTCGTGGCTGACATCGTCAAGCAGCACGACGGCACGCTGGACAAATACATCGGCGATTGCGTGATGTCCTATTGGGGCGCGCCGACGGCAAGCCCGTGCCACGCGTTGCAATGTGTGCATGCGGCGATTGATGCTCAACGTGCCATCCACGAATTGAATCTCAAGCGGTTCGAGGAGAACAAACGACGCGAACAAGAAAACGTCGGGCGCGCCAAAGCCGGGCAACCGCTTGTTCCCATGCTTCCGATTCTTTATCTGGGCAGTGGCATCAACTCCGGGATGGCTGTCGCCGGGTTGATGGGTTCAGAGAAGCACGAGCGCAGTTACACGGTTTTCGGGCGCGAAGTCAACCTTGCCAGCCGTCTGGAATCTGTCTCCGGTCGCGGTCGCATCATCATCGGTGAAGCGACCTACGAGGCGTTGTTGCGCGACGATCCGGCGCTGGCGAAGACATGCATCGAGCAGGAGCCGACGAAGCCCAAGGGTTTCAACAAACCCATCCGGAACTTTGAAGTACCGTGGCAGAAGTCCGGGAGTGCCGTGGCTGAATGAGTCTCCGTCCATTCCAGAGAAGTCCCGGATAATTTTCCTTCTCGTCTCAAATCCGGTTACGGTTACAATCCCGCCATGCGAATCGCCATCTATCCCGGCAGCTTCGACCCTTTTACGAACGGCCATCTCGACATCGTCCAGCGGGCCGCGCGTTTGTTTGACCGGGTGATTGTGGCCGTCGCAAAAAGCGAGGCCAAACATCCGCTCTTCACGGTCGAGGAACGTGTTGCTCTCGTCCGGGAGTCCATTCGAGGCATCAAGAATGCAGACGCCGAGGCGTTCGACATCCTGCTCGTGGATTACGTGAAAAAACACACTGCCCAGGCCGTCGTGCGGGGATTGCGCGCCGTGTCGGATTTTGAATTCGAATTTCAGCTTGCGTTGATGAACCGCTCGCTCAATGACAGTTTTGAAACCATTTTCATGATGCCCAAGGACACCTATACGTTCCTCAGCTCGCGCATCGTCAAGGAAATCGCCCATCTCGGAGGCGATGTCTCAGGTTTTGTTCAACCGCATGTCAAGGCCGCCCTCGCCGCGAAATGGGCATCCAAAACCCCCAGGTGATCCATGCCGCTGCTAGTCAACCTTCGCCATCTTGAAGCGCGAGATCAGAAACTCGAAGGAGAACTGTCTGCGAGCGAACTCGATTTCGGTGTGCGCGATGAAATGGTTCAGCCGCGGTTGCCGCTCCAACATTCGCTTGAAGTCCAGCGGCTGGATGACAATCTGCTCGTTCGCGGGTGGTTGTTGCTGCCGCTGGATTGCCAGTGCGTCCGGTGCTTGAAACCCTTTGAATTCAGGCTGGAACTGACGGATTGGACGTGTCTGGTGCCCCTTTCCGGCGAGGAAAGAGCACCCGTTGTGAGCGATTCCGTGGACTTGACGCCTTATTTGCGGGAAGATATTCTCCTCAACTTTCCGCAACATCCGTTGTGCAAACCCGGATGTCGCGGACTGAAGAAACCGGACACTGAAAAATCGAAAAAGAGCAACCCGGCGGGCAAGGGCGGACAATCGTCCCCGTGGGCTGCGCTGGACAAACTGAAAACCAAAAACTGAATTTATGGGAGTTCCCAAACGCAAACCATCCACGAGCCGCATCCGTATGCGCCGCGCCTACAACAGCGTCCTTAAGCTGCCGCAACTCAGCACCTGCCCACAATGTGCCGCGCCGTATGTGCCACATCGCGTGTGCCCTGCCTGCGGCTTTTACAAGGGCCGCCAGGTTCTGACCGTCACCGCGGGTGCGTAACCCCGCGCCCCTCCGCGCGGCGTGACTGATCTTTCAGCTATGCGCATCGCAGTGGATGTCATGGGCGGCGACCACGGTTGCGCGGTCGTGACTCAAGGCGTCAAACTCGCCCTCGAAGCCGACAGCCGCATCTCCGCGATTCTGCTCGTCGGCAAACAGGATGAGATTCAATCCGCCCTGACCTCGACGGGGCTTCGCGATGACCGCGTTCAAATTGTCCACGCCTCGGAAATCCTGACGATGGAGGACAATCCCGTCGAAGCCATCCGCAAGAAAAAGGATTCCTCGATGGTGCGCGCCATTGATCTCGCGCGTGAAGGCAAGGCTGATGCCGTCATTTCCCCTGGCAACACCGGCGCACTGGTGGCTGGCTCCATGAAGCTTCGCCGTCTCGAAGGCGTGGAACGGCCTGCCATCGCTGCACGGATGCCCTCGCGCACGGGCGATTTCGTTTTGCTCGACGCCGGCGCAAATCCCGTCTGCGAGCCGCAGCACCTCGCGCAATTCGCAGTCATGGGCGACGTTTATGCGCGGGAGATTCTCGGCCTGCCCAAGCCGCGCGTTGGTGTTCTCAGCAATGGCTCGGAGGAATCCAAAGGCAACGATCTTACCCGTGCTGCGTCCGCGTTGTGCGCGAAACTGGATTTGAACTACATCGGCTACGTCGAGGGCTTTGATTTGTTCGACGACGCCGTGGATGTGGTTGTGGCGGACGGCTTCGTGGGCAACATCGTTTTGAAGACCGCCGAGCGTCTCGGCTATGCCATCGGACATCTGCTCAAGGCCGAACTGATGGCCTCGCCCATCCGCATGTTGGGCGCAAAACTCGCGCAAGGCGGCCTGCGAAAGCTAAAGCAACGCATGGACCCGGAAGTTTACGGCGGCGCGGTGTTGCTTGGCTTGAACGGCAACGTCATCAAGGCCCACGGCTCCTCACGCGAACGCGCCATCATGAACGCCATCCGTGTTGCTGCCGAGGAGGTCCGTCACGGCCTCACCGGAATCATCGTGAAAAAAATCGCCGCCGCCAACGAACGCATCGCGACGGCAACCACCGCTCCTGTTTCCGCATGAGCACACCAGCAATCAAACCAAAATTCAAAAACCCCCGTGCCCGGTACAATTTCCAGGGCCGCACCGTGTCCATTGCCGGAGTCGGCGCGTACGTTCCATCGAAGGTGATGACGAACTTTGAGCTGGAAAAGATCGTGGACACCACGGACGAGTGGATCACCACGCGCACCGGTATCAAGGAACGGCGCATGGCGGCCAAGGATGAATTTACCTCCGACATGGCCTCCAAAGCCGCGCAGCGCGCCATGAAGGCCGCCGGCATCACACCCGAACAGGTGGATCTAATCATCGTTGCCACCATCACGCCGGACATGGTGTTTCCTTCCACGGCCTGTCTGGTTCAACAAAAGATTGGCGCACACCGCGCCGCCGCTTTCGACATGGAGGCCGCGTGCTCCGGATTCATCTACGGACTCGAAATCGGCCAGCAGTTCATCATGTCCCGCACCTACGACACCGTGCTTGTCATCGGTGCGGAAAAACTCTCCGCCATCGTGGATTGGACGGATCGCAACACCTGTGTGTTGTTCGGCGATGGCGCTGGCTGCGCTGTTTTGCAAAGCCGCGCCAGTTCACACGGCCTCCTTACCGCTGTGATGGGAGCGGACGGCGGCAAGGCCGAATTGCTATACATGCCCGGTGGCGGCAGCCGTTGTCCCGCCAGTTCGCAATCCGTCACGTCGCGTCTGCATTATCTGCGGATGGAAGGCAAGGAAACCTTCAAGCATGCCGTGCAGGCAA
>CAZFNB010000104.1:0-7189 GCA_964520235.1 uncultured Bifidobacterium sp.
CCTTGTGCTACCATTACACCATCGGCCAAGCCAGTCGCACAGTAGTCATTTTGAGAGTGGTCGGAAAGCTAAATCTGATTCGCAACCGTGCGGCCGATGCAAATCCTGTCACCCCAGCGGCGCACCCACATTGATGCTGTGTTTGAGGCAATAAGCCGCGTTGGCGACATACTTTGCAGCCCAGTACTTCAATCCCGCGCGCTCCTCCGGCGTGAGTTTGCGAACCACCTTCGCTGGCGCACCCAGCACAAGCGAGCCAGGCGGAATTTTCATGTCCTGTTTGACCAGTGCCTTTGCGCCGATGAGTGATTGTTTTCCGATGACCGCACCGTCGAGGATCACCGCGCCCATCCCGATGAGCACCTCGTCTCCAATCTTGCACGCATGCACAATCGCCGAGTGCCCGACCGTCACATAATTGCCGACGATGCACGGAAAATCATCCGCATTGTGAAGCACCGCGTTGTCCTGGATGTTCGAGTGGTGGCCGACGACGATGCGGTTGATGTCGCCGCGCAGCACCGCGTGATACCACACGCTGGAGTGCGCGCCGATTTTCACGTCACCCAGCACGATGCCGGTGCTGGCGATATAAACGCCCTTTCCCAAACGCGGTTTGCGTCGCAAAAATCTATCGAGTTGTTTTTCAAGCTTGCCCATGCCGTGGTTAAACCCGATTTCCGGGCGATTGAAAACAAAAAACCCGCAGCCTTGCGACTGCGGGTCGAGTTCCATTCATTCCGAATCACCGGCAATGCGGGTTTCCCCAGTGGCGATACCGGTGGCCGCCACCGTAACTGAAGTTCACGTTCACATAAGGCCGTGGCGTCACGCACACGGGCGCGCGATAAACCACCACCGGCGCGGGCGCGGGCACATACACCACCGGTGCCGGCGCATACACGACGGGCGCAGGCCTGCACACCACAGGTGCGGGTGGAGGGCACGGCGCTGGTGCGTAACTCGAATACGTCACAGAGTAATGTGCAGGCTGGCAATCCAGCGCATTCGCAATCACAACGCCAGCAGCTACGCCGGTCAGGACTTTTCCTACCGTGGCCCACTCGCGGTCGCCCGCTCGTGCGGTCTGTATGTTAACTCCGGCCAGCGCCAGAAGTGTCGCGGCAATGATGACTTTTTTCATAATTCGCCTTTCTTTTCCAACTGTGGTCTTCGACCACGAACGGTATGACGGGGCGATTTAAGTTTTATTCAGACGTCTAAATTGCCTAGAATTTCAGCGATTTATGGCCAGACCAACCGGAAACCGTCCTCCAGCGCCACCGCGAAAACTGCCGCGCTCGTTCAAGGAATTGACGCCGTCGCGACATTTCAACCCACGGACTTTTTTTCGTGAACTGGTGTGGAAGGCATTGCTCACGCGCCGCACCGGTGAACATCGGCAGCCCACGTTTCCGAAATTGCGCCAAGGACAGGTTGCCATCACGTGGATCGGTCACGCGTCGTTCCTGATACAGTTCACAGATTTGAACGTGCTCGTGGATCCGAACTTTGCGAACTGGCTGTTCCTCCTCAAACGCATCAAACGCTCCGGGCTGAAGATTCAAGACCTGCCGCCGATTGATCTCGTGTTGCTGACACATGCGCACTTCGATCATTTCCACAGACCGACACTTCGACGGTTGCCGCATCCAAAAGTCGGCGTCATGCCGTGGGGCGTTGGCGACCTCGCGCAGAATCTTGGCTTCGCCCGCATCATCGAGCTGGAATGGTGGGAAAGTTTTTCGCAACGCGATTGGAAGGTGACGCTCACACCCGGCAAGCATTGGGGCGCACGCACGTTGCACGATCATCATCGCGGTTACGGCGGATTCGTCCTCGAACATCAGGGCCGACGCATTTATCACGCGGGCGACAGCGCCTACTTTGATGGATTCAAGGAAATTGGTCGTACATTTTCGCCGGACGTGGCGTTGCTGCCGATCGGTGCGTATCACCCGGAATCATTCCGGCACGTTCACATGGGGCCGGACGAAGCGGTGAAAGCCTTCAAGGACCTGCGCTCGCAATGCCTCGTGCCCATGCATTATGGCACGTTCAAACTGTCGTTCGAGGACATGGACGAACCGCCGCGGTGGTTGCGACAGATCGCGCACGAACAGGGCATCAGCCAGCGCGTGCGGATTCTGGAGGAAGGTTTGCCGGAAGTTTTCTGACCGCGTGCTTGCGGGCCGTCAAAGGCAATTACATCATTCCTGCCGCTTGAAAATTCTCGTCGCCATCACCGGAGCCAGTGGAGCGCTTTACGCGCAGCGCCTGCTCGACAATCTCGACCCGCGCTCGCACGAGATCCATGTCGTGATGAGCAACTACGCGCAGCAGGTCATCGCCGAGGAACTGCCCGGCGGCCTGCGTCTGCCCGAAGGCGTGAAACCACACGGTCTCAAGAGCATGAACGCGCCGTTTGCCAGCGGCTCGAATCCACCGGATGCGATGGTGGTGATTCCCTGCACGATGGGAACGTTGGGCCGCATCGCCCACGGTTACAGCGAGGATGTTTTACTCCGTGCTGCTGACGTGGTCCTGAAGGAGAAGAAGAAACTGATCCTTGTACCGCGCGAGACGCCGTTGAATCTGGTCCACGTAAAAAACTTCGAGCTGTTGATGCTTGCTGGCGCGACAATCCTTCCAGCCAACCCGTCACTTTATACACGCCCGCAAACCGTCGAGCAGGTCGTGGACACGGTGGTCGCGCGCGTCTTGGATCATCTTGGTGTGCCGAATAAACTCACTCCGCGTTGGGCGGAGGAGCGGGAGTAATCATTTCGCAACAACACCCATTACGGCCTCAACGACACGCTCGACGCTGATGCCGTTCATGCAGCGGAAATCAATCGGGCACTCGCGCAAGAAACACGGGGAGCACGGCGCGTCAGATTTCAACAGGCTATGCAGCGCGTCGCCCGGCAAACCCGGCCCGGTCAGTTCCGGCGATGTGCTGCCAAACGGCACCACGACCGGCGTTCCCAATGCGGCGGCAACGTGCATCGGCCCGGTGTCATTGGTGAGCAGGACGTGGCAAATCTTCAGGCTTGCCATCAGATCGAGCAAGCTGGTCTGGCCGGCAAGCATGACAACGTGACGATTTTCAACCGGGGCCGGCAACAATGCGCGAAGCTGTTCTGCCAGAGGAACGTCATTTTTCCCTCCAAGAATCAGAAACTCACAACGGATGCGGCGATACAGTTCATTTGCAACGGCGGCAAACTTTTCCACGGGCCAGCGCTTGGCCGGGCCATACTCCGCGCCCGGATTCAGGCCGATGACACAATCCGCTGGCCGTCCTGTTTGAGGCAGAGACCAGTCCAGCCCCAACACTTCGAGCTTGTGGACGTGAAGTTGTGGCGGGAGCGGCTCCGGGTTCGCGCCGAGCGCTGCGGCCAGATTCAAGTAATCGTAAATGTGGTGGGATGACGGCGGCGGCGTGATTTGCCGTCCTGCTGCGCGCACCAGTTCGCGAATTTCAGCCGCCGAATGTTTTTTCATCTTCACCGCCTCAGCCCGCGGCGGGACAGCCTGTGTCAAAAAGAAATTCCGCCACGGACGCGCATAGCCGACGCGGCGCGGGATTCCGGCGCGAAAAACCTCCAGCGCCGAGCGCACCGAGTTCGGCAGCACCAGCGCGAGGTCAAATTTCCCCTCCCGCAATTTTTTCCCGACTGCGAAAATGGATTCGCCCGCGCGAAAAGAAATGATTTCATTCACCGCCGGGTGATGCCGCCACAGCTCCGCCAGCTTTTCCGGCGTGAGCAGCGCGATGTGCGCTTCGGGAAACTTTTCCCGCAGCCTCAACAACGCGGGCGTCGTCATCACCGCGTCGCCGAGCCAGTTCACTCCCCGCACAAGGATGCGAGAGGCGTGCTGCGTGTTGCGCGCTGTGTTCATGCCGGTTCAGACAGGGAGCAGCCGCGCGAAGGGGTGGAAGGTGGCGAAGTTCCGCCCTTCGCTGCCTTCGCGTCCTTCGCGCGACTCCTCACATCTGTGTTTCATTTGTGGCTGAGGCCGTCTCTACTTGAAACAAATTTTCCGCACACAATCGCGGAAATCATCCGCGCCGCTCACGATCTTGATCTCCACGCGCATGAAAAGGATCGGCAGATCGCGACGGTCCAGTTTCGGAAAACGCACGGCGTCCTTTTGCGTGGTGATGATGATCTCCGCCTGACGTTTCTTGCCGCGGTTGATGGCGTTGAGAATTTCCTGCTGAGTGAAACGGTGGTGGTCGGCGAAGCGCTTGGAATAGACCAGTTCCGAACCGAGTTTCACAAGACTTTGCTCGAAGCTTTCAGGCTGTGCGATGCCGCTCAACGATGCGACCTTGCGGCCCTTGATGAAATCGAGTGTTTTTCGTTCGCCGGTGAACACGTCCTCGAGATACATCGGGTGATGCTCGCACTCGATGATGGGCGCGGTTGGATTCAACGCTGTGATGCGTTTGCGAAGCTCGACGGTGTTGCCATCGCTCTTGGTGATGAAGATCGTGTGTGCCCGTGCAAGGTGCGATGCCGGCTCGCGCAACGTGCCGCGCGGCAGCATCTGTTCGTTGCCGAAGGGCTGCTGACGATCAATCAACACCACGTCGTGACGCCGCCCGCGCAAATCCCAGTATTGAAAACCGTCGTCCAACAGCAGCGTGTCGCAGCCAAATTTCTCGATGGCGTAACGCCCGCTCTTCACCCTGTCCTTGTCCACGAGCACGACCACGTCCTTGAGATTGGACGCGAGCATGTGCGGCTCATCCCCGGCCATCTCCGAGTCGAGCAACAACGATTTGCCGTCGGACACGACGCGCGGAGGAGTGGACTCGGTGCGGAAGAGGATGCGATCCAAAAACGATTTGTGCAGCGGCGGCGGTTTCGAACGGTAGCCACGCGAGAGGATGGCCACGTTGCGCCCGGCGTCGCGGAGTTCGCGCGCGAACTTTTCCACCACGGGCGTTTTGCCGGTACCGCCCACTGTAAGATTGCCGATGGCGATGACCTGCACGCCGAGCGTGGCATCGCGAAGGATGCGGGCATTGTAGAGGAAGCGGCGGAATTTGACGGCGACGGCGAAAACTTTTGAAAGACAGAACAACAGAGCGCGCGTGATCGCGGCGCGTTTGCCGCGTCGCTCCTCGAAGATGACTTCAAGGATGAACGTCTCAAGAGTTTCGATCCAGACGCGGAAGCGTTCTCGCATGTGCCGGACATTGTGCCAAGCGCACACGGGCCGGGCAAGGCGAACGCCGGGACGTTGACTTGAATCATTGCAAAGCGCCGGGCGTCGGAAGTAGAGTTGCGCAAAACCAAAACCGAAGGCTGATTATGATGACACGTCGCCAGGCGATAAAAACCACTGCGCTCGCCTCAGCTACCGTTGCCACTGCGACAGGTGCGCTGGCTCAAGCGGCAACATCCCTCTCTCCGATTCCTTCCGCCGGCCTGTTCATTTTGCCACCCCTGCCCTACGCCTTCGACGCGCTTGAACCACATATTGATGCACGGACAATGGAAATTCACCACGACAAGCATCACAAAGCCTACGTGGACAACTTGAACAAGGCCGTCACTGAATTTCCCGACATGGGCAAAGAGTCTGTGGATGTTTTATTGATGAATTTGAATTCAAAAATTCCCGAAAAAATCCGCGCCGCAGTCCGCAACCACGGCGGCGGCCACTACAATCACTCTTTGTTCTGGCAGATGATGAAGAAGGACGGCGGCGGCGAACCCAAGGCGGAACTTGCCAAGGCAATTGATGCAAGCTTCGGCAACTTCACCGGCTTCAAAACAAAATTTACCGAATCAGCCATGAAAGTGTTCGGCAGCGGCTGGGCCTGGCTCGTGTTGCACGAAGGCAGGCTGATCATTGAATCGTTGCCAAATCAGGACACTCCGCTGACCTCCGGGAGGCGACCAGTGCTTGGTCTCGATGTCTGGGAACACGCCTACTATCTCAAATACCAGAACAAGCGCGCCGATTACATCGCCGCCTGGTGGAACGTCGTGAACTGGGATTTTGTGACCGAACGTTTCATCGCCAACAAATAGCCCGTTGCATCCGAAAAAACCGGATTGCTCCCGCGCCCGGCCCGCACAACAATCCCCGGATGTTAGCCCGCGTCTGCTCCGCCGCTGTCAATGGCATTGAAGCCTTTCCCGTCGAAGTCGAGGTCAACGCAGGCTATGGCGACACCAAGATCATCATCGTCGGCCTGCCGGATGCCGCCGTGCGGGAGTCGCAGGATCGCGTCACCACCGCGCTCAACAATTCCGGATTCAAATTTTCCTATGGCCGCACCACCATCAACCTCGCGCCCGCCGATGTGCGAAAGGAGGGTCCAAGCTTCGATCTGCCCATCGCACTCGGGATGCTGGCCGCGAGCGAGCAGATTGAAACCGATCAACTCGACAACTTTGTCGCCGTGGGCGAACTCGCCCTGACCGGCGCGGTGCGGCCTTGCAAAGGCGTTTTGCCCATCGCCATCCGCGCCAGGCAGGACGGCAAGGTCGGCGTGCTTGTGCCTGCGGAAAACGCCGCCGAAGCCGCCGTGGTGGAGGGATTGCAGGTCATCCCGATCCAGAACCTGCGGGAGGCCACGAATTTTCTCGAGGGCGAAATCCGCATCACTCCCGTGAAGGTGGATTTGCGGAAGATTTTCGACCAGCCGCACGATGATGACGTGGATTTTGCCGAGGTCAAAGGCCAGGAATCCGTGAAGCGTGCGCTGGAGATCGCCGCTGCCGGCGGTCACAACGTCCTGCTGATCGGTCCACCGGGCACTGGAAAATCCATGATCGCCAAGCGGCTGCCGACGATTCTGCCGCCGCTCACGCTTGATGAGGCGCTGGAAACGACAAAAATTCACAGCATCGTCGGCCTGCTGCCCGCAGGCATGGGGCTTGTTACGCGGCGACCGTTTCGCGCGCCACACCACACGGCGAGCGACGCCGGGTTGCTCGGCGGCAACATCAATCCCACGCCCGGTGAAATCTCGCTCGCGCACAACGGCGTGTTGTTCCTTGACGAACTGCCCGAGTTCAAACGCAGCGTGCTTGAAACCATGCGCCAGCCGCTGGAAGAGGGACGCGTCACCATCTCGCGGGCGGCCGGCACGATGACGTTTCCGTCGCAATTCATGCTGGTGGCGGCGATGAATCCGACGCCGGACGGAAAGATGCCGCAC
>CAZFNB010000105.1:0-7145 GCA_964520235.1 uncultured Bifidobacterium sp.
CGGCGGTGCTGGTCGAGGGCGGTTACCTGTCCAATCCCCACGAGGCGCAACTCATCGGTCTCCCCGCTTACAGACAGAGACTCGCCGAGGCCGTGGCAAAGGCGCTCGAATGAAAACGCCGGGAGAGGGCCACCCCGTTTCTGGCGATCGCGCGTGAGTGAATCAAAACACATTCTGGTCACAGGCGGCGCCGGATTCATCGGTTCGCATCTGGTCGAACGGTTGATCGCAGACGGAAAGAGCGTCGTGGTGTTGGACGACCTTTCCACCGGCAACCGCGAAAATCTTCGCAGGGTGGAAGGGCATCCGAAATTTCGGTTCGTCCAATCGAAGATTTCAATGAGCGAAGATTTGCCGGAGCTGACGGCAGGCGCGGAATTTATTTACCATCTGGCGGCGGCGGTCGGTGTGGATCTGGTGGTCAGGCAGCCCATCCACGTCATCACCACGAATCTTTACGAGACGGAAGTGTTGCTTGAGGCAGCGTCGCCGCAGCGTGTGCCGGTGCTGATGGCTTCAACCTCGGAAGTTTACGGCAAGAGCGCCAAACCGGCCTTCGGCGAGGAGGACGATTTGCTCATCGGCCCACCACATCAGTCGCGCTGGGGTTACGCCTGCTCGAAGTTGATGGATGAATTTCTTGCGCTGGCCTACGCGAAAGAGCGGGAACTCCCGGTGGTGATCGTGCGTTTGTTCAACACGGTCGGCCCGCGCCAGACAGGACGCTACGGAATGGTGCTGCCACGCTTCATCGCCGCCGCGCTCGCCAACGAGCCGTTGCGCGTGTTTGGAGACGGACAACAATCCCGCTGCTTCTGTCACGTGCTCGACACCGTGGAAGCGCTGGTGCGTTTGCAGGATTCACCACAGGCTTGCGGCGGTGTTTTCAACATTGGCGGCACCGAGGAGATTTCGATGCTCGATCTTGCAAAACGCGTGGTCGAGACACTCGGGTCGAAGTCACTGATTGAACTCGTGCCTTACGCGGAGGCTTATGCCCCGGGCTTCGACGACATGCGCCGCCGAAAACCAGTGGTGGACAAACTGGAGCGCGCCACGGGATTTCGTCCCCGCAAATCTCTGGATGAAATCATCCGGAACACCGCCGCCAGCTTGAAGAAGGCGGGTTGAGAATCCGCCACTGTGATGCCCCAGGCTATTTGACGCCGTCGCCGCTCCGGTAAAGCGCCAGATAACGTGACAGCAATTCCTCCTCGGGCGGTTTCAACTTTGCCTTGCGACTCATCTTCGCCATCCACTTGTCCCAGTTCTGTTGCGAATAGTCTGCCGGATTGTGGAACTTGTGACATCGCGCGCATTTGTTGAGATACGTTGCGCGGGCAAGCGCCAGTTCGTCGGGAGGGAAAGAGGCCGCCCCGTCACCCGGAGGAGGCGGCAGGGCGGCCATCGTCGAAGCACCGCGCGTGGCACAGCCCGGTATCCCCAGAACCAGGCAGAGCACGACGGCGCAAACGATGCCTTGGCGCGCTTGCATCAAAAGCTCACACCAAAAAGGAAGCGGACTTCCAGACGTTCATGTCCGTCCAGAACGAGCGATTTGTTTCCATCAGGATTTCCCTCGTAGTCGCGTCCGTAAATCTGGGGCAGCACCGTGAGTGTGGCCCACCACTTGTCAGTGCGATAGCTCACAACCGGTCCGAGCGAATACGTCGAGTGCTCGAAGCTGTCGTATTCGGGCCATGCATTGTGATTGCGGAATTCCAAACCCAACGTCCAGTTCTTGCGAAGGTCTCGCGCGATGCCGAACGTGGCCTCCAGTTCCCCCTCCGTCTCATGGAAGTTGTCGCCCCACTCGGTTGCGTGAGTCAGATTGACGACCCACTTCCAATCGCCGTGCCGCTGGCCGATGAGAATTTTTTGCTCGAACTCGGTTTCCTCGCCCCCGAACGTCGGCTCCAGGTAAAGTGTCACACCCACGGGATTATTGGCGGGATTGATGAGCATGTAGCGGTTCTCAAGCGAAATGCCGCCGAATTTGAACTCAGATTCGCTCACCGCCGGCGAGACACTCGTGTCCCGGAAACTCTCCGACTCAAAGTTCATGTAAAGTCCGAGCGTGTAGCGGTCCGTCACGCCGAATTCCAGTTCCTCGCGCAGCTTCCACTTGTTGAAATTCTCCTGCTGCACCTCGCCGCCCGTGGTGCGCTGGGTGCCGAGGGTGATCCATTGCTCGAACTCCACCGCGCCTTTGGGAAGCGTCTCGGGTTCGTAGCTGTAGGTGAAGCGACGTTCCGTGGCGTTCGCGGCGAGAGCCATCCCGCACAGGGCGAGCATGGTGAGTATTCGTGAGCGGTTGGTTTGTTTCATGTTTGTTTTCATTGATTTCAAAATTCATCGTGCGGATTGCTCGCGCGCGTAAACAGGCATCGAGTCCCGCGTTGCTGCATTCATTGCTGGCGAGCCGACAGCGGCCTGTGCGCTCAAAGCCCTGGCACGGGCATTCTCACGTCGGATTAGCAGCGGCTTGAGCCACATGTAAACGCCGGAAACGGTCAGCGTCAGCAGGATGACGGCAGCAACGGTCATGATCGCCTTGCCGACTTCGCCACCAATCTTTCCGGTGTGCAGGTCCAGCATGATCCTGCCCCAATCGGTGGTGCGCGCCGTCACCTCACCGGCAGGCGTGGCCTTGACCTTTTCATATTCCCCTTTGATGAAGTGCGCGCCGGTCATCGCGTTGATCTGCAATTCCTCACCGCCGCGCGATTTGATTTTGTAAAGCAGCGTGCTGTGTTCATCCCTGAGTTCGATGCGTTCGAGCGCCACTTCGCCAAGATTCTCGCGCGCCAACGCCAATGCCTGATCCATCGAAACCGCAGCCGCTGCGAAACCTGCGGTCGTCGTGAACCGGCCTGAACTCTTGTCTGGATTGCCGGGCTTCCTGGCCTTGTCCGTTTTGGTGGAATCTCCATCGGCCATTTTCATTTCCCTCGCGTCGCGTTCCAATCCCAGCGCGCTGAAGACAGGCTTTTTGTAATTCAGAACGATGCCCGTCGCCCCGACGATGATGATGAAAATTCCCGCGATCAAACCTCCCCACAAATGCCATTGCCGCAATCTGGCGAGCAACCAGTTCTTCGGCTTCGGCGACGGCCGGCTGGAAAGATTGTTGTTGCTGGTCTTGATCATATACGTGGTGCAGGCAGGCTGTTCAGTCGTCGCTGGTTTCACCCTTGGATTCCTTGTCTTCGGCCTTGGTGCGGACGACGACGACGTGTCCGTCGCCCATGACCTTGTGATAAAACCTGGTATGCCACTTCACCGGGCCCAGTTCGCCCTTGGTTATTTTCTCCTGCACCTTGGCGACGTCATCCGAATCCCACGGCTTGAACAGATCGCGCACCACGTCGCGGTTCAGGGCGAGCGTGAGTTTGTTTTTGTATTCGTCGCCCGCCTTGCGGTTCAACTCCGAACCTTCCGCCTCGTAACTCACACCCTTGCGCTCGAACACGGGCGTCTTGTCGGCAAAGTCGCCAGAATCGGACGGACACAGCCAGACCTTGCTCGACTGTGAGCCGAGGTCGGGCGCGAGCAACGTGTGCATTCCGTTGGTGAGAGTTTGAAGTTGTTTCCCCTTGGTGATGTCGTCGGGCTTGAGCGCGTTCTTTTTGACCTCGAACTTGGGCGGAAGCAGATCACGGTTGTCATTCCCGTAGCTGGCAAACGCGAAATAAACCTGGCGCAGATTGGAATAACAGGCAACGCGTTTGGCCTTTTGCTTGGCCGTCGCGAGCGCAGGCAGAAGCATTGATGCGAGAATTGCAATGATGGCGATGACAACGAGCAGTTCAATCAATGTGAACGCTCCCGATTGGCGACCGTATCTTTCTTTTCGCATGTCGGCATCATGCGTTAATGCGAAAAATCCCGCTGTCGGTGGTTTGCGAAAGATTATCGGCGGTTTGCACCGCAAAAAGGCAGGGAACAACTAAATCAGGCGGGTTTCCTGGGAACGGATTTCTGCGTCGTCGTCGCGAGCGGATATAAACCCGGACAACAACCGAACGTTTCCTGGAACGCCGCACTGAAATGGCTGAGGCTGTTGTAGCCGACTTCGAGCGCAACTTCCGTAACGTTGAATTCGCGCGACTTGAGCAGTTCCGCCGCCTTTTCCATGCGCAACTGCCGCAGATGTTGAGTGATGGTCTGTCCCGTCTGCGCGGAGAAAATCCGGCTCAGATAAAAATGACTGCACCCGATTTTTTTGCCGAGTTCTTCCAGCGACGGCGGCGCGGAGAGATTTTGTTTCAGCAAAAAGATGACCTGCTCGACGCGTTCCTGCGCGAGCCGTTGCTGGCGCGTGCAGAACATCTCCTCCTCCGGCTTCATCAGGAACGTCACCGCGAGTTCGAGCGCCTTGCACTGATACCAGATCGGTTGCGCCGCCGCATAAACAGGCGGCTGCCGCAGCGTGGCGATGGTCTGCAACTGTTGTGTGGTAAGCCGCACCGTGCTGCCGGTGACATGCTGGCAGGGACAACCTTCAATCGCCGAGCGCACCACCGGATGCAACATGCCTTTCGTTTCCGCGAGATGTTTGGCGAGGAACGGACAGGAAAATTCAACGGTGAGAAACTTGTGATGCTCGCCCGCCGCGCGCTTGGCTGTCAGCGGTTCTTTCTGGCGAAAATAAAATCCAGCCGTGTTCGCGGTGAACTCCGCGCGACTGCCGCGACCTTCCACAAAACCGCTGCCCTCAAGATTCAGGCAAAGCTCGACACATTCAGGATGGAACGTCGGCGACCAATCGAACTCGCGCTTCGCCTGAAAGTCATGCCACTCGAAACTGTAACCCGCGCCTCGAAAACTGCCGAACAACGGTTGCCAGCCTGCGCCGACATCGCGCCAGGCAGCAGCTTCCGTAAATTCACCGGTCTTCTTCACAATTTGCGAAGGCTAGAGGACAGTCCGGGTTTCGTCAATTTTGGGCGTTGTAAGGGTGCGACCGGAAGTGGCGGTCAACCATCGTAGCGGTCAGGCATCCCTGCCTGCCGTAGAGTCGGGCTTCCAGCCCGGCGGATAAACGTCACGCCACATCGGGCGCGTTTGAAACTTTCGCGAGTCGTCGAGTTGTCTCGCCTCTTTTTCCGGGCGGCAAGGATGCACGCCCTCTACGTCAGGCAGGAGGCACGACGCTACCGTGACCGCCACTTCCAGTCGCACCCCCGTTGCAAATGGAAAGTTTTTCCTCGCCGCACGCGGGATTTGAGGGAAAATCAGCCTTCATGAAGGCGCTCTGGCGCAAGGTGCTTGTTCCGTTGGCGGCAGCGGCAATCGTCATTGCCGCGATCGGAGCATTGTCTTCCAGTGAGCCAAAGCACGAAGGAAAGAGGTTGAGCGAGTGGTTGCGCGAACTGCCATCCGTCGGGTCGGGGGAAGGGATGCGCGGCGCGCCCGCGCGATTTGCGCTTCACAACATCGGCACGAACGCGATCCCCCATCTCATCAAACAGTTGCGCGCACGCGATTCCGAATGGAAAACCGACGTCGTCCACTGGTTGAACGACAAATGCGGCATCAATTATCTTTCCAGTCTCGCGGATGCACGGCGTGAGCGGGCTGTGAACGGATTCTTCGCCCTGGGCCGCGTCGCGGAACCCGCCATCCCGCAATTGCAGGCGCTCATCACCGGCGCGGACAAGGAGGACGCCTATTACGCATTCAACGCGCTGGGAGCCATCGGCAGTCCCGAAACGATGCCCGTGTTCCTTCATGCGGTCACAAACGAGGACGCGATCATCCGTGAAAGCGCGGTTTTCACGATAGGCAATTTTCGCAGCCGCGCCGGCGCCGCGGTACCTCTGCTTGCAAAATCCCTCGAAGCCGATGAGCGAAACGTCCGCGCCAACGCCGCCAACGCCATCGCCCAGATCGGGATGGACCCACAATCCGCCGTGCCCGCGCTGATTCACGCCTTGTCGGACAATTCTTCGATGGTACAACGTTGCGCCATCCTCGCGTTGTCGGTGTATGGCCGGGATGCCATTGCCGCACTGCCGAAGATCAAGGAGTTTGCGGAGTCCAGCGATGAAGAGTTGCGCCGCGTTGCGCGGCTCGCCTCCGTGCGCGTGCAATGTGAAATGCGTGACGGCGCCATCGTTCGCGGCCCGGTGGAAACGAAGCGCATCGCACTCGTGTTCACCGCCCACGAATTTGCCGAGGGCGCGGAAACCATTCTTGCCGCGCTTGCCGAGCGGGAAGCCCGCGCGTCATTTTTTCTGACCGGCGTGTTTTTGACGAACTCCGTGTTCACAAACCTTGTCCAGGAGATGCAGCAGGAACGTCATTACCTCGGCCCCCATTCCGACCAGCACTTGCTTTATTGCTCATGGGACGGTGGGCGGACAAACCTCGTCACAGAGGACGAATTCCGAAAGGACCTCTTCTCAAATTCAGAAAAAATTCCGCAAAGCAATTATGGCTACCGCCGTTTTGCGCGTTATTTCCTGCCGCCGTTCGAGCATTACAATCGTGACGTCGCCGACTGGTCGCGCACCTGCGGCTGGACGCTCATCAACTACACTCCCGGCACACGTTCCAACGCGGACTATACCGGCGAGAACGACAAAAACTTTGTTCCATCGCAGAAGATTTACGACAGCATCCTTCAACGCGAACAAGAAGATCCTCATGGATTGAACGGATACATTCTGTTGTTGCACCTCGGCGCCGGGCCGGGGCGCGCGGACAAATTCCACGTCATGTTCCCGAAACTTCTCGATGCGCTCGCGGCAAAAGGATACGAATTCGTTCGCGTGGACGAATTGCTCCGCCCGCCTCGTGACCCAAACTTCCGCGGGCCATACGGGCCGGGATTTCGCTGAACCCAACCCGCCATGAAGTTCATTTGCCGCATCTCCTGCTTTGCTGCTGCATTCATGTCAGTGCTTGCCCCGGTGCAATCGCAGGACATTTTCATCCGCGCCAGTAAGAACAAAGTTTGATTGGTTAAGCTACCGATCATAGAATCAAATGGCTAATATTGCTTAGTAGTGCTGCCATGAAAGTATGTTTGATACGACCACCCAAGCTAATGATAGAAGGATCTATCCCTATCGACCCCATTCCTCCTTTAGGAATTGCGTTAATAGCAGGTGTTTTAAAAAGAGAAAAACACGAGGTTC
>CAZFNB010000106.1:0-7143 GCA_964520235.1 uncultured Bifidobacterium sp.
CGGCTGACGCTGAAGCGGCGTCCGCTGAGAAGGAAGCTGTCGTTGGTGTGGGGGCGGCGTGCGGTGAAGGGGAACTTGCTGAGAATGGCGACATGGATGTTGGTGTCATAACCCGTGATGTGTTCCCAGTGGGGGAAGTCGAGGCCGTCGTTTTTGAGCGAATCCCGGAGTTCCATGAAGGCGCTGAGGCCGCCCATTTCCTGAAAGGCGATGACGTCAGGCTTCATGGCTTTGATGCTTTCGCGCACCTTGGCCTTGGCATCGGCGGATTTGACGTTGCGACGCGATTCGGTGGGTTGGTCGAGGTAATTTTCCACGTTGTAAGTGGCGACACGGAAGGTTTCCGAGAATGCTGCGTGCGAGAGCAGGGCCAGCGTGACGGCTGTGGCGAAGGTTGCGCGAAAGGATTTGCGATTCATGCAAGGGTGATAGCGGGCAGGACAGGCCAAGTCAAAGGACAAGTTGTCCGGTGCGTCATGGCATGAATTGGGTAGTTGGCTTTGGGACGATTCTCTGAATACGATGCGGATTGAAATACGTCCACTCCGCGACCAATGAATCGTTCGCTCGTCATTGCTTTGCTGTCTGCCCTTGTTTTGACACGGGCGGCGGGCAAGGATTCTGCCATCCAATACAATCGCGACGTGCGCCCGATTCTTTCGGAGAACTGTTTCGTCTGCCACGGCGCGGATGCGGGATCGCGCAAGGCGAAGCTGCGGCTGGACAGTTTCGAGGAGGCGACAGCCAGCCGGAACAACTCTTCACCGGCAATCGTTCCAGGCAAGCCACAGCAAAGCGAAGCCGTGCGGCGCATCTTTGACGCGGGCGACGACATCATGCCGCCGGAGCAGTCGCACAAGAAGCTTACGCCGGAGCAAAAGAATCTTTTGAAACGCTGGATCGCCGACGGCGCGAAGTACGAGCCGCATTGGGCGTTCATCACGCCAGAAAGACCTGTGTTGCCGAAGGTGAAAAATGAAAGATGGGTTCGCAATCCGATTGACAAATTCATCCTGGCGCGGCTCGAACAGGAAAAACTGCCGCCATCCAAGGAAGCAGACCGGCGCACGCTGATCCGACGCGTGACGCTGGACCTGACCGGCCTTCCACCGACGCCGGAGGAAGCAGACGCATTCGTTGCTGACAACTCTCCCGATGCCTACGAGAAGGTTGTGGATCGTTTACTGTCGTCTCCGCGCTGGGGCGAGCATCGTGCGCGATACTGGCTGGACGCCGCGCGATACGCGGACACGCACGGGATACACTTTGATAATTATCGCGAAATCTGGCCGTATCGCGAGTGGGTCATCAAGGCGTTCAACCAGAACATGCCGTTCGACCAGTTCACCATTGAGAATCTTGCGGGCGACCTGCTGCCGAACGCGACCCGTGATCAAAAGATCGGCAGCGGATTCAATCGTTGCAACATCACGACCAGTGAAGGCGGCGCGATTGATGAGGAATATCTGGTGCTTTACGCGCGTGATCGGACGGAGACAACGTCGCAAGTCTGGTTGGGATTGACGGCAGGTTGCGCCGTATGCCACGACCACAAGTATGATCCGTTCTCGCAAAAGGATTTTTATTCGCTTTCGGCGTTCTTCAACAACACGACACAGAAGGCGATGGATGGAAATGTGCGGGACACAGCGCCTGTGGTGTTCATCCCGAAGCCTGAGGATGAAACGCGTTGGAGTTCGTTGGTGGATGAAATCACCGGAGTGGAGAAAAAAATCGCGGAGCGCAAAGAGTCGGCGCACGCAGACTACACGAACTGGCTGGCGCAGCCGGATTTTGCGTCGCTCGCGGCAAAGGTTCCCTGCAACGCGCTTGTTCTCCATGCTCCGATGAACGAAGGCGGTACGGAGATTTTCGCGGAGGTTGCAGGAAGCAAACAGCCGGCTGCCGTCGGGCTTAACACGAACTGGCAGGCAGGCGCAATTTCCGAGAAGGCTTACACTGCGGGCGGCAAGACTCCACCGACGTTTCCGGCAGCAGGTGATTTTGAGCGCACGAACGCATTCAGTTATGCCGTGTGGGTGCGTGTGGCGGAGGATCGTTCCGGGGCGTGCTTCGCGCGGATGGAAAACAAGGACGGAAAATATCGCGGATGGGATTTGTGGCTGACGGACGGCAAGCCGGCGTTTCACTTGATTCATCAATGGCCGCAAAACACGGTCAAGATCACGGCCAAAAAGCCGCTGCCGAAAGATCGTTGGAATCACGTCTGCGTCACATACGATGGCTCATCAAAGGCGCGTGGCGCGAAAATTTACGTGAACAGCGAGCTGCAAGAGTCGGACGTAAACAACGACAGCCTGACTGGGACAACACGCACAACCGCCCCGTTGAAACTCGGCCAGCGTGACAGCGGCGAGCCGGTGGAGAATGTGGGTTTGCAGGATCTGAAAATTTTCGCGCGTGAGTTGCAGCGCGAGGAAATCATCACCTTGATGGCTGTGCCGCGCTTGAACTGGCTGGCATCGAGGCCCGAGGACAAACGTAACAATCTGGAAGCCGAAGAATCATACTCACTCTGGTTGGCGCAGGTGGACAGCCAGTACCCGCAGCTTGTGGCGAAGCACGACACCTTGAAGGCGGAGGAAAAAACCATCCGTCAACGCGGTGCGGTGACTCACGTGATGCAGGAAAAAGCGAGCGCACCAGAGGCGTATGTGCTGTTCCGCGGCGATTACGACAAGCGTCGGGACCGGGTGACACCGAACACGCCTGCCGCTTTGCCGCCGATGTCTGCGAGCGGGCCGCGCGACCGTCTTGGCTTCGCTCAATGGCTTTTGCAGCCACAGAATCCGTTGACGGCGCGAGTGACTGTGAACCGATTCTGGCAGGAGCTTTTTGGCACAGGCATCGTGCGGACGACAGGCGATTTCGGTGTGGCGGGTGAAATGCCATCGCATCCCGAGTTGCTGGACTGGCTGGCGGTGGAGTTTCGAGAATCCGGGTGGGACATGAAGCGGTTTTACAAACTGCTCGTCACCTCTGCGACTTACCGGCAATCCAGCGTCGTCACGCGACAACATCTTGCCAGTGATCCGCAGAACCGTCTGCTCGCACGCGGACCGCGTTTTCGGATGGATGCGGAAATGATCCGGGACTACGCGCTGGCTGCAAGCGGAACACTTGTGGAGAGGGTCGGCGGGCCGAGCGTGAGGCCGTATCAGCCGCCGGGTTTGTGGGAGGTCGTCGGAATGCCGGAGAGTGACACGCGCAAATACCGGCAGGACACTGGTGAAAATCTCTATCGTCGCAGTGTTTATTCCTTCTGGAAAAGAATGTCGCCACCGGCTTCGATGGAAATCTTCAACGCCCCGTCGCGCGAGGTCTGCACCGTGCGACGCGAACGGACGGACACTCCGTTGCAGGCGCTCGTGACATTGAACGATCCGCAGTTTGTCGAAGCGGCGAGAAATCTTGCGCAATTGTCCTTGCAACGCGATCAGAGTGGTGCGGCGGCGATTGATTTCATGGCGCGGCGTTTATTGGCGCGACCACTGACCGCCGAGGAAATGAAAATCGTTGAGGCCGGACGGGATGACTTGCTGGCGCATTACCGGCAAGCGCCGAAAGACGCGGCGGATTTGCTCAAAGTGGGTGAATCGAAGCCCGATGCCAGGCTCGATGTGCCAACGCTCGCTACTTACACGATGGTGGCGAACAGCTTGATGAACATGGACGAAGTCCTGAACAAGTAGCCCATGAAATCTTTTCCAGAATTCATACCGCATCCGTTGTTCAAAGACTACGTGCGTTACGAAACACGGCGGCAGTTTTTTCGTCGCGGCGCAAATTTCCTCGGTGCGGCGGCCCTGGGGACGCTTGCGCCGAATCTGCTTTTTGCGGCTGACAAAAAATCCGGGGCGAAAGACGCGAAGAAAACGTTTGCCGCCATAGGCCCGCATTTCCCGCCCAGAGCAAAACAGGTGATCTACCTTCACATGGTCGGCGGGCCGCCACAGATGGATTTGTTCGATTACAAGCCGGTGCTTGGCGAGTGGTTCGACAAAGACCTGCCGGATTCCGTCCGCATGGGCCAGCGCATCACCACGATGACCAGCGGCCAGAAGCGGTTGCCGATCGCGCCATCGAAATACAAATTCGCGCAGCACGGCAAAAGCGGCATGTGGATCAGCGAACTGCTGCCATGGACGGCGAAGATGGCCGACGATTTGTGTTTCATCCGTTCGATGCATACGGACGCGATCAACCACGAGCCTGCCATCACGTTCATGCAGACGGGCAACCAGGTGACGGGGCGTCCGTGCTTCGGCGCGTGGGTTTCGTATGGTCTGGGTTCGTTGAACGAGAATTTGCCTGCGTTTGTCGTGCTTGTGGCAAAGTCCACGAACACCGAGCAATTACAGGCCATTTCAAACCGTCTCTGGTCTGCCGGTTATCTGCCGGGCGAACATGCCGGTGTGCAGTTCCGCTCGATGGGTGATCCGATCCTGTTCATCAACAATCCGCAGGGCGTTGACGAAAAGGTGCGTCGCCGCACGCTCGACAGTTTGAAGGCGCTGAACGAAATCAATTTTCGCATGGTCGGCGATCCCGAGACGCACACACGCATCTCGCAATACGAACTCGCTTTCAGGATGCAATCCAGCGTGCCGGATTTGACCGATCTTTCCGGGGAAAAGGAGGCGACTTACAAACTTTACGGCGATGAGGCAAAAAAGCCCGGCACATTTGCGAACGCCGCGGTGATGGCGCGGCGGCTGGTCGAGCGCGGCGTGCGGTTCGTGCAGATCTATCACAACAACTGGGACACACATGCGAATGTTTCGGGGCGGCTGCCGGATCAATGCAAGGATGTGGATCAGGCTTGTTATGGGTTGATTCAGGATTTGAAACAACGCGGGCTGCTCGATTCGACGCTCGTGGTCTGGGGCGGGGAATTTGGCCGGACGATCTATTCGCAGGGCGAACTCACGAAGCAAAACTATGGGCGTGATCATCATCCGCGATGTTTCACGATGTGGATGACCGGTGGCGGAGCAAAACCCGGCATCGTTCATGGTGAGACGGATGATTTTTCCTACAACATCATCAAAGACCCGGTGAGCGTGCATGATTTTCACGCGACCGTGTTGAATCTGCTGGGGTTTGATCACGAACGGTTCAGTTATCGCCACCTTGGCCTGGATCAAAAACTCACGGGCGTCGAGAAGTCAAAAGTGATTGAGGAATTGATCGCCTAGCGCGCAGTCAAAACTGAATTGAGTTTCAACGCGGCGCGTTTCGCCATAGGCTTTCCGCATGGAATTGCCCGCGCTTCAGCCGTCCACGCTTTATCTTGTCGCCACGCCCATCGGCAATCTGGAGGACATCACGTTGCGCGCGTTGCGGGTGCTCAAGGAATGTGACGTTGTCGCAGCCGAGGATACGCGTCGTACGGGGCAGTTGCTCAGGCATTTTGACATCTCAAAACCATTGTTGAGTTATTTCCAGTTCAACGAGGCGAAGCGCAGTGAGGAGATCATCGCCCGCCTGCAACGCGGTGAGAAAGTCGCGCTCGTCACTGACGCGGGCAGCCCCGGTATCAGCGATCCCGGTGAACGCGTGGTGCGGGCGGCGATTGCAGCGGGGTTTCGCGTGGAGTCCGTGCCGGGAGCGTGCGCGCTGGTCGCGGGGTTGACGGCAAGCGGCTTGCCAACGGATGAATTTCATTTCGTCGGATTTCTGCCGCATAAATCCGGTCAGCGGCGCAACAGGCTGGAATCTCTCAAAGCTGTGCCGGGCACGCTGGTTTTATATGAATCGCCGTATCGCATCGAAAAACTGCTCGGCGAGTTGAATGAGGTTTTCCCGGAGCGACAGGTCGTGCTGGCGCGGGAGTTGACCAAAAAATTCGAGGAATTTCTTCGAGGAACAGCGGCGCAATTGATGGAGCAAACCAGGACGCGCTCGCTCAAGGGCGAGTTCGTGGTGATGATTTCCGGCGTTGAGTGAGCCGCCGCTCAGACGAACTTGTATTGTCCGGGGATTGCCACTTCTGGAAATGGCAAAGCGCCGAACTCGTATTTCTCCGGGCCAAGATGTTTGTTGGAGTTGAGCATCTGATCCCATTCGACGATCAAGCCGCTGTATGCCGACTCGCGTCCCATGATGGCCATCAGTGTTGATTCGGCGGTTTGCTGCGCTTCGTTCAACGGTTTGCCTGCGCGGATGCTTTCGATGAGATCGAGGTGTTCCTGCCGGTATGGGTTGACATCCTGATCACGGAATCGCCATGCCTGCGAATCCTTCACGCGGATGAAGGTCTTGCAATCGCTCGTGCCCTTCGTGCCTGCGATGAATTCACCGACCTTGCTGTCAACCTTGTCCATCTGTCGCGACTGGCTGAACATCTTCATCCCGTTCGCATATTCGAACTCGACGGCGAAGTGGTCGTAGATGTGGCCGAAGTTTGGATGGTTCGGGCGTGCCTGCCTGCCGCCGAGCGCCATCGCACGCACCGGTGTCTCGCCGATGACCCAGCGCATGATGTCAATGTTGTGCAGGTGCTGCTCGACGATGTGGTCGCCGCTGAGCCAGGTGAAATAACCCCAGTTGCGCATCTGCCATTCCATGTCGGACATTTCAGGTTTGCGGTCAATCGTCCAGATGACGCCGCCGTTCCAGTAGCACGAGCCATGGACGATTTCCCCGAGCGCGCCGTCCTGGATGCGCTTGATGCACTCGTTGTAACTCTTGAGGTGGCGACGTTGCGTGCCGGAAACTATGCCGAGATTTTTCTGCGCTGCCAGTTTCCCGGCTTCCATCACCATGCGCACGCCCGGACCATCCACGGCGCAGGGTTTTTCGATGAAGCAATGTTTGCCCGCCTCGATGGCGGCCTTCAGGTGGATGGGCCGGAAATGCGGTGGCGTGGCGAGGATGACGTAATTGATTTCGGGAATGGCGAGCAATTTTTTGTAGCCGTCAAACCCGGTGAAACAATGTTCTGCCGGCACGTTGATGCCGACTGAGGAAAGATTTTTACGACAGTTCGCAAGGCGATCCTCGAACACATCCGCCAGTGCGACAATCTCGACGTTATGTGTGTTGTTCAATTTCGCGCCCGCCTGGACGTCCTCTGTGTGATAGCCGGACTTGGGATAAATGACGTTCGTCTCGACGCCG
>CAZFNB010000107.1:0-7130 GCA_964520235.1 uncultured Bifidobacterium sp.
TGCCTGAACATCACCGACCAGTATTGGATCGCGGTGGATTGCTGTTCAAACTTCTCAGCCGTTTGCAGCCAGCGTGTCGTTGAGCAGGACACCACGCCACCTGTCATGACGTGCGCGTCGAACCTGACCATCAATTGCGGTTTTCCCGTGGTGTTCACGCCGCCAACCGCCGTAGATGCCTGCTGTCCGCCCGCCGGAGTCACAGTGGTTGTTTCAAGCACGATCACCAACTCGCTATCGCCCTGTCCAGAGATAATCACCCGGACATGGACGGCGACCGATTGTTGCGGCAACTCGACCAATTGCAGCCAGACCATCACCGTCGTGGACAATGTTCCGCCGGTGATCACGTGTCCGCTGAATCAAACCATCCAATGTGGTTCGCCGTTCCCGACGCTGGCAGCCACTGCAACTGACAATTGCTGCAACGCCTCGGGAATCAGCGTTTTCATCAGCGGCATGAGCACCAACACGCCGTCGTTCTGTCAGGATGACATCGCCGTCGTTTGGGAAGCTGTGGATTGCTGCGGCAACAAATCCTTCTGCACGAACTTCGTCACCGTCATTGACACGATCCCGCCGATCATCACCTGCGCCTCCGGCATCGTGCCCGTTCAATGCGGCAACCCGATCATTCCGCCACCGGCGACGGACGGCTGCTGCACAAACCTCCTTGTGACCGTCATCAACGCCGTCACGAACTTCGTCAACCCCTGCCGCTATTTCGTCACCAACACCTGGCAGGCGATGGATTGCTGCTCGAACGTCGCCACATGCGTCGAGACTGTGGACGTGAGCGACTTCACGCCACCCATCATCACCTGCGGCCCGAACATCACCGTCCAATGCGGCACACCGTGGTCGTTTGCCACGCCGACGGCATTCGACAACTGCTGCGGCACCAACGTCACCATCATCTCGTTCGGTATTTTGACGAACGTGGTTGGTTGCACCACGACCGTCAGCCAGACATGGCAGGCGATGGATTGCTGCAACAACTTCGCCAATTGCAGCCAGATCATCACCATAGTGGACACTGTGCCGCCGGTCATTTCCGGTGTAAGCAACTCCACCGTCCAGTGCCAGTTATTCATCGGTGGTCTGCCATGGCCGGGAGTCACCGCAATTGACGCGTGCTGTGGTACGAACGTGACGATTGCTGTCGTTTCCACCACGTCCGTCGGCAATTGTCCGAACGTGAACACCCGCGTGTATTCCGCCACCGACTGCTGCGGCAACGTCAGCTTCTTCACACAGGTTTTGACCATCGTGGACACGATTCCACCCACACT
The DNA here is from genome assembly GCA_964520235.1 of uncultured Bifidobacterium sp. GTDB lineage: Bacteria > Verrucomicrobiota > Verrucomicrobiia > Limisphaerales > JADLHS01 > JADLHS01. The sequence goes on from CAZFNB010000107.1 coordinate 1,293, forward strand.
GGGTTGCGGACCGAACTTCACCGTTGGCAGTCAGACGCCTTGGAACTTCTCCACTCCGATCTCGGGAGACAGTTGCTGTCCCGGCGGCATCTTCGTCGTCTCGACAGTGACCAACGTCGTGAGTCCGTGTCTGAAAAACATCACGCGCAACTGGATCGCCTACGATTGTTGCAGCAACTCGGCCACGTGCAGTCAGACCGTCACCGTCACCAACGTGCCGCCGCCGAACGATCCTTGCACAAGCCCCATCGCGCTCGTGTTGAACGGCGCCTACATCTGCGGCTCGAACATCTGCGCCACGCCCACGCCCGCGGCAAACTTCAACATCATCCCGTGTGGCTCCTCGGTAAATGCTCCCGATGTTTGGTACACCGTTACTGCCGCGTGCAACGGCGCACTCTACGTGGACACCTGCCAGCCGTGTTCTCCAAATCCGACCTTTGACACCGTGCTGTCCGCCTATACCGGCCCGTGCAATGCATTGATCGAAGTGCCCGTGCCCAGTCCCAATCCGGGCGGCCTTTACACCTCGTGCAACGACGATTACTGGCCGACATGCGGGTTGCGTTCGCGCATCGTCCTCAACGCGGTGGCCGGTCAGACTTATCGCATCCGTGTTTCCGGATTCGCTGGTGCCATCGGCTACTTCTCCATCCGCGCAACCCAGACCGTCGCTCCGCCGCCGAACGATCTTTGTGTCAATGCCCAGGTTGTCTTCCCCGGCAACCCCGCCGCGTGCGGCACGACGGGTGGCACAGGATCCTGCGCCGCCACTCCCACGCCCGCAGGCAACCTGTTCCCGGGCCCGTGCGGATTGTCAGCAGGATCGCCCGATGTCTGGTATGCATTCACACCGCAATGCCCCGGCACGTATCGTGTGGACACCTGTTTCACGTGCCCGCCCAAAGGCACGTTCGACACCGTGTTGTCCATCTACACCGGCACTTGTCCCGGCCCGCTCTGGCAGGTTGCGGGCACGCCCGCCGGTTGCAATGATGACTCCGGGCCGTATGGAAACTGTCAGTGGACTTTGCAATCCTTCGTCGAGTTCACGGCAACCGCTGGAACCACCTATTACATCCGCGTGGCCGGTTACAACAATTCTGCCGGGGACTTCCGCCTGAACATCAACCAGGTCATTGCGCCGCCGGCCAACAACAACTGCGTCAATGCCACGCCCGTCGGCGTGGGTACACACGCATGGAGCACATGCGGAGCAACGCTCGATGGCCCCGCCGGCCCGTGCAATCCGAATCCGGACGTTTGGTTCTCCTATACGCCCAACTGCTCGGGCCAGGTCACACTGAGCACGTGCGGTAGCGCACTGGCGAACACTGTGCTGAACGTTTACTCCGGCCCGTGTTACGGTCCGTTGGTGGCCTGCAACGACAACGCCGCAGCCGGCCCGTGCAATGGTTCACAGCAGTCGTTCCTCACGTTCAACGCCATCGCCGGCACCAATTACCGTATCCGCGTCGGCGGTGCGGGTGGCCAGACCGGCAACGGCGTGCTGAACATCGTCGGCCCGAACCCGGCAGCCACCACCTGCGGCACCAGCCCGATCAACTGGCACTTGTACGTCGTGGTCGGCCCGGCCAACGGCAACCCATGGGCGTGGTCCATCTCGACTCCGTGCTGTGCGAACCTGCAAAACCTGAACACTACCGGCGTGTTCGGCACGTCGCTCACTGCGGCGCAGCAGTTCGCCAATTCCATCAACGCACAGTGTCCGGGAACCGCGATCGCATTCCAGTGGTTCGGCACGACCTTCCTCGCCATCGGCACGCGTTGTGGCCCTGGTTCGCCACTCCCCCTGCGTGTCGGCCCCGCAGGCACGCCCGTCAACAACCTCTGCGTCGTCAGCGGCACGACACTCCCGACATCTGGCCCGTGCTCGTTCAACCCGGACATCTTCGAGGCAGAACTCACGGGACGCGACGACAATGCCAACGGACGCGATGACCTGATTGACATCGTCAGCGGCGACAGCGCCGATGCGAACGAGAACTTGATCCCCGATGAAGTCGAGACGTGTGTTGCACCTGTCGTGAACGCCAAGCCGGATTCTTCGCTCATCGAACTCGGTGCAGATGTCACGCTCGCCGTCTCTGCCTCTGGAACGCCACCGTTGAGTTACCAGTGGCTGCTCAACGGGGTGCCGATTGCTGGTGCCACGGGCAGCACGCTTAACATCAATCCTGTCGAAGCAACGGATCTCGGCTCCTACAGCGTGAGCATCAGCAACGCGTGCGGTTCGGTTGAAGGCACCTCGGCTGACGTGTTCGTGCAACCTGTTTCGCTGCCGATACTCGTGGATCCGGAACTGTCCGATGGCATGTTCCACTTCTCCGTAGAGACCAAGATTGGCTACAACTATGAGGTGCAATACAAAGACGACCTCGACGATCCGTCCTGGACGACGCTCACCAACGTGCCGGGCGACGGTACGTCTCAAGTGATCTTCGACAGCGCACCCGCGCCGCACATGCGGTTCTATCGGGTTGTGAGACAGTAAGGCCCTGTGTCTTCGCACAAGACCCGGCTTCGGAAGCGAGGCTGGGTCTTTTCAATGCCGGAACTCGACTTTTTGCCGCGCTTCACTTGAAATAGGCGCGATGTCTTCGCGCAACGTTCACAAATTGATCCGCCCGCTCGTCCATGACCTGCACGCCTACGTGCCAGGTGAGCAACCGAAGATCAAGGGTTTGATCAAGCTCAACACGAATGAAAATCCATTTCCGCCCTCGCCGAAAGTGCTCCGCGCGGTCAAAGACGCCGTGGACGGGCGGTTGCGGCTGTATCCGAATCCAACCGCCGAGCGGCTGCGCGAGAGGATTGCGAAGCTGCATCGTTGCGGGCCTGAGAACATCATCGTGGGCAACGGTTCGGATGAATGTCTCGCCATGGCGGTGAAATGTTTTGTTGAGCCGGGTACAAAATCCAATCCGCGAAATCCAAAGGCGCTCGTGCAATACTTCACGCCGAGCTACTCGTTGTATCCGGTGCTTGCGGACATACACGGCGCGACGCGGAATGCGGTGGCGTTGAACCCGGATTTCTCGTTGCCTTCCGTCGGGAAGTTGAGGGCGGATGGGCGATGGAATTTCAACGCGGCGCTCACCCTTGTCACAACACCTAACGCTCCAAGCGGTCGCGGCTACACGGTTCGTGAACTGGAAGCGCTTTGCAAAGCGCAACGCGGAGTGGTGGTGCTGGATGAGGCTTACGTGGATTTTGCGGATGAGAACGCCATGAAACTGGCAATGAAGCATCCGCACGTTCTTGTCGCACGCACGTTTTCAAAGGCCTACTCGCTATGCTTTCAGCGGGTGGGGTATTTTGTTGGTCACCCGGACTTGATCGCCGCGCTTCACAAGATCCGCGACAGCTACAACGTGAACGGACTCGGCCAGATTGCCGCAGAGGCCACTCTTGCCGACCTCGGTTATTACCGGGCGAACTTCCGCAAAGTGATCGCCACTCGCGACCGGTTGAGCCGTGAACTGACGAAACTCGGATTCCGCGTTCTGCCAAGCCAGACCAATTTCATTCTGGTCAGGCCGCCGCTTTTTTCCGCGAAAGACTGGCTGGAAAAATTGCGCAGAGAAAAGATTCTCGTTCGCTGGTTTGGCGCACCGGAAGTTAAAGAGTATTTGCGCGTCACAATCGGCACGCAACGCGAGGCGGAGGCTTTGATTCGCGCGGCGCGGGCGATAGCAGGATGATGCCTGTTCCGTATTGGGCGTTGCGTCAAGTAAATGGGCACGTAAACCGCCTGTTTGGCTGGATAAGGCAACAGGAGCACGTTCCGCCTTCGAATGGTTGCCTCCGGGCATTTCTTCTGCTGGACAATCCGCGTGTACCGCGAATTCTACGGTTTGACCGAAGCGCCGTTCGACATAACGCCGAACCCGCGTTTCCTGTTTTATTCCCAGAAACATCGCGAAGCGTTCAATCACGTCCTCTACGGTGTGCGCGAGCGCAAGGGATTCGTGCAACTCACCGGTGAAGTCGGTGCGGGCAAGACCACGTTGTGCCGGGCGGTGATGGAGGAACTCGACGAGCATTACTCGACAGCGTTGATTTTGAATCCCGTGATGAGTCCCGACGAACTCATGCGCGCCATCGGTATGGAATATGGCCTTCCTGTCAATGGACTTGACCGCCTGAACACGCTCGCCGTCATCAACCAGTTTTTGTTGCGCCAGATCGAGAAGGGCAGGGATACGGTGCTCATCATTGATGAGGCGCAGGATTTGACCGATGACCTGCTGGAACAGGTGCGTCTGCTATCCAATCTTGAAACTGACAACCGCAAGCTGCTCCAGATCGTGTTGATGGGCCAGCCCGAGTTGCGCGAGCGGTTGGATAATCCCCGGCTGCGCCAGTTGCGCCAGCGCATCACAGTGCGGTTTCACCTGCCGCCATTGAACCGGTTCGAGATGGGCCAGTATATCCAGCACAGGCTTCATGCATGTGGGGCAAACGGCGAGCCGCATTTCACCGGCCCGGCACTCTGGCGGATTTACAGATACACCGGTGGCATTCCGCGCCTGGTCAACGCGGTCTGTGACAAGGCGCTGCTGGCTGGATTCGTGCATCAGACCGGGCAGATCGGTTTCAAACTTGCGAGCCAGGCCATCCGCGAACTGGAAGGAGTGATTTGACATGAGCCTCATCAACGATGCGCTGAAACGCGCCAAACAGAATCAACAGGACAATCCACCGCCGCCGCTGCAATTTCGCGGAGTGGACCCTCAACCCAAACGCAGCCTCCTGCCCGTGGTCGCCGTGAGCATCGTTGCTTTGCTTGCATTCGGAGCCACGGCGTTGCTGCTCGTGTACTTGATAGGAAGAGACGACGGGAAACTCGACGTTGAAGCGCGCACCGCACCGCCTTTGCCGAAAGCCGCACAGCCTGTTCAATCGCCGGAAGCTGCGTTGCAATCACTTCCCAAACCACTCGCCGAAATCATTCCGCCATCAGTCGAGCCTGTCGCCAAATCGAAACCTGATGAAACCCTGCCCGCTCCGACGTTTCCAGGAGAGAATGACACGAACACGATGCCTGCCGTGGCTGCGAACGAGCCGCCAAAACCGCCCTTACATAAATTACAAGGCATCTTCTTCAACCCCGCACGCCCTTCCGCTGTGGTGAACGGCAAGACTGTTTTTGTCGGCAGCGTCGTGGGAAATTCGCGGGTGGCGGACATCACCCGGGAAACGGTGACGCTCATCAGTGCGACATCCACGAACGTTTTGAGTTTGTCTGAATAGGGATTTATCGGCACTCTCCGCCCCTCATGATCGCCTCTTTTCGGGAAAATATGGCGAAGTCGCCAGAATACGCGCGCTTCGCGCCCTTGTTCATTTTCGTCATCATCACCTTTGCAGGCGGGCTCATGGGCGGGGATTCGAAGTTCTGGCTTTACGGACTGAAGGTGTTCGTCGGGGCATGGATGGTTTGGGAGATGCGCCCGTACGTGAGCGAGATGCGCTGGGCATTCAGTTGGGAGGCGGTGGTGATCGGTGTGGCCATCTTCGCAGTGTGGGTCGGATTGGACCCGTACTACACGAAGTTGAGCCTGTTCTTCAAGGATACACCGGAAAGCATCTGGAACCCGTTCGCGCGTTTTGGTGACGGCAGCGCCGTGGCGTGGACATTGATCGTGGTGCGGATTATCGGCATGACTTTCGTGGTGCCGCCTCTGGAGGAAGTGTTTTATCGTTCGATGTTCTATCGCTACATTGTGAAGTACGATTTTCTCAAGGTGCCGCTGAGCCATTTCGACGGCGTGGCGTTCGTGATGGTGGCGTCGGTTTTCGGGCTGATGCACT
>CAZFNB010000108.1:0-7100 GCA_964520235.1 uncultured Bifidobacterium sp.
ATCTGACCATCAAACCCAGGATACCGGGTTTGCCGGGTGCGTCGGTTTGCGAGCAGTGCAAAACTCGCCTCAAAAATGCGATGTTTTTGCCTCGCGAAAAGGATTTGCTGGCCTGGGGGGCCACAAAAACATCGTCCCGGTAGGCCGCAACCAGATTTCCACCGAGCCACCAACCAGAAATATGAAGACCATGAACGAAACCAAAATGACGGGTAACATTCCTTGTTTTGCTTCAAAAAAGCAGTCGCAAACCAAAACGAAGCTGATCACAGCCAAAGCAACTTTTGTTTCCTTGTTGCTGTTGGTTGCAGGCGTTGCATCTGCCGCAAATGTGCCTTCGGGAATCACGGGCCTGTGGCGGTTTCAGAACAGCGTTGACAAATTGAAAGCGACAATAGGCACAGATCTTGTGAACAGCCATCCAGATAATGCCGCTGCGTGGTTGGGGCCATGGACTGATATCGGTGTGGAGTCCTGGCACACCAAGTATAGCGATGGAGGTATCGTTCAGGATCGGAGTTTTGATTACCTCACCGTTTATCATGGCATCGGTTCTGAAGGCAAAGGCACTGGCAACTACATCAACAAGTACACGATTGCCGTGGATTTTTTCGCTGGTGCAGGATGGAACAGCTTATACCAGACGGCATTCAATGGTAATGCGAACGACGGCGATTTGTGGATTGATGCGACAACAGCAACCAATGCTGTCATCGGTGTTACAGGCATTGGTTATTCCGCAACGACTTTTGACGCGACCAAATGGCATCGAATCGTATGGTCCGTTGACAACGGAAACTTCTTCAAGGTCTATATTGACGGAACACTGATTCTCGATGGTGCCGGTCAGACTATTGATGGCAGATGGTCTTTGGAACTGGATAGATTCCATCTTTTTGCCGACAACAATTGGGAGGACGCCTGGTGTTTTGCCGGCACCGCAGCCGTATGGAATCGTCCGCTGACAGACGTTGAAATCGCCGGAATGGGTGGCTGGATCGGCGACGCAGCGACGCCGACCCCGCTGATTTTCCCCAGCCAAGCTCCCGTACTTACTTCTGTGTCGCCTGCCAACGGTGAAACCAATGTTCCTCCGAACTTTGCCTATCAGGCCACCATCTTGGATCCGGATGCGGTGATAGACACCAACACCATCCAGTTGCAACTCGATGGTGTCCCGGTGACTCCTGTTGTCACGGTCACAGCGACAAAGGTCATCAAGTTTTCCGCCGGCGGTCTGCTCCCCAGCGGATCAACACACACCTATACGTTGATTGCAGGGGCAAGCGGCAACTATTCGACAAATGAAGTGACTTTCAAGGTTCAGAATTACACTGCCTATGAATGGCGCTTCACCCAAGGCGATCTTTCGACTGCGCTGGGCAATGGGATCATGGACTACGCGGATGGTCTCACTCCGGGCCAGACCAGCTTCGGTACAACCGACGGCAGCACCGTGCCGCACATTGGTGGCAGCCCGGCCAAGTATATGCACGTGCCGGCTTTTACCAGCGACGCGAACGGCTACTGGCTGACATTCAATGATACTGGCAGCAACACCGGAACGAACCAGTACATCAACCGCTACACTTTTGTATTCGATGTGTTGGTGCCCGGGCCGTTGAACTGGACGCCTTTCTTCAACACCGACCGTGACAATTTCAACGACGCGGATTTCTATCTGGCATCTGACGGCTCTGTCGGTATTACCGCTTTGTACTCAAGTGCGGGTGTTGTTACGCCGGGCACATGGAACAGAATCGCTTTTGTAGCGGACCTTGCGGCCAGCAAAATGACCTATTATGTGAACGGCAATCAAGTTGCCTCTGGAAGCCAGGCTGGTTCTGGATTGGATGGGAGATGGTCGCTCCGTTCGAACCAGGATGCCGGTCCCGATCTCATTCTGTTCAATGAACCCACAGGTTTGTACACGCACGAATTGTATTGTGCCAGTGTTGCCTTTGCTGACCGGGTGTTGAGTGCTGACGAAATTGCTGCGCTCGGTGGTCCGAAGGCCAGCGGGGTTTTCGCGCCCAGTTTCGCGCCGAAGCCGACCCTCAGCATCGCTGCTTCCGGTGGTGGGGCGGTGGTTTCCTGGCCTACAAACTATGTTGGCTATGCGTTGGAACAAACTGACAGCCTCGTCGCTCCACAGTGGAAACCCGTCGCTGGTATTACGAACAACGCCACCACGCTTTCCCCTGGAAGCTCAACCAAATTCTTCAGGCTCGTTCAATAGGAATGACCGAAGACAGGGATTTTACAGCAGGCTTTGGTTGCCGTCCGGCGAACCAAAGCTTGCGTTGTTTTTAATCGCCATGTTATTTGGCTCAAAATCGAACCGCGTGCCTGCCACGTCCACAAACATGAAAAAACTTCCATTCATCACCCTGATCGGTTTGGCCATGGCGATCATGAACCTGCCGGCACAGGAGTCTCTGGGAAATCCTCTGGGTGGTCTTGAGCGGCTTAAGAACTTCGAGACCATGCGGGCGTCATCGTCCGATCCCAATTGGAAAAATGGCAACAACGACCTGCGGCCCATCAAACCCGGCGGCACGCTCACGCTTGCCGAACTCGACGGCCCCGGACAGATCGTTCACATCTGGTGTACGATCGCGCAGAGCGATCCCTTCTACTCGGCCAAGCTCACACTGCGCATCTATTGGGATAGCGAGGAACATCCGAGTGTGGAATGCCCGATCGGTGATTTCTTCGGCATCGGCTTTGGCGTGGACAAACCTTTTACCTCAATTCCGATTCGCATCACCTCGGATGGCAAGGGGCGAAACTGCTATTGGCCGATGCCGTTCCGAAAGAAGGCGCGCATAACCGTCACCAACGAAAGCGATAAACGCTGCGACTGTTTCTATTACTACATTGACTGGCAGAAGCACGCTTCGTTGCCGGAGGATGCCGCTTACTTCCATGCCATGTATCGCCAGGAATTTCCCTGTGTGATGGGGAAAAATTATTTGATTGCGGACATCCAGGGACGCGGCCATTACGTCGGCACGATCAAAAGTGTTTATCACGTTTCCCCCGGCTGGTATGGCGAAGGCGATGATTTCTTTTTCATTGATGGCGAAAAGGAGCCCAGCCTGCGCGGCACGGGCACGGAAGATTATTTTTGCGACGGCTGGGGATTCCGCGAGCAGGCCGGGCCATTTTACGGAACGCCGTTGTGGGAAGGTTTCAATACTGGTGATCGCGGCACGGCATATCGTTTTCATATTCCCGACCCGGTGACTTTCAAAAAATCTTTGCGCCTGGAGATCGAGCACAAGGGCTATCAAAAATTCCCCGATGGCAAAAGCGACGGCTGCATTGAACGGGATGATCTGTTTTCGAGCGTCGCAATCTGGTATCAAACCGAGCCACACAAACCCTGGCCTGCATTGCCCTCGGGGATTGATCGTCTGCCTTTCCAGGAACGCCTGCTGTTGAAGGGCCACGAAGCTGTTGCGAGTGCCAAACATTCCGACCATCCACTCGAAGTTCAGGAACTCGGCGGCGTCACCGATAACAAACAACTCTGGCTGAAACCGGCCAACGACCAAGGTTGGGTGGAGGTTTCATTCAAGACGGATAAGGATCAACCGCTCGGTCTCACCTGCAAAGTGATCCACTCATGGGATTACGGCATCTACCGCGTGAAGCTCGACGGCAAAGAGGTGGGTCAGTTCGATCTCTACGCACCAACCATCACGCCCGCCGAACATAAATTCGGCACGCATCAACTTGCTGCTGGCTCTCACACGATTCGCTTCGAGTGTGTCGGTAAATCCGAAAAATCTGCCGGCTATTTCCTTGGCTTCGACGCGCTGACAGCACGCACGCCGGTTTATAGCCGGTCACCGGGCGAGGATTTGCGCAAGCTGCAAAAGAACTGAACATGTCGTCGCGATTTCTCATCTGCACTATTCTGGCCGGGGTTGTTTTGGCCGTAGCAACGGGTCATGCCGCAAGTGAAGTAAAAGAAATTGTCCCGTGCGTTGTGCAGGACAAACAAATTGCGCCTTCGCCCGACGCTTCCCATCTCGATGGATTTCTCGGCGTTCGTCTGGATGCAAATGCCTTCAACCGTCTTGCGAAGATTGACGAGGATCGTTTGCTCGAAGGCTTCCGAAAACGTCCGGGCCAACAGGCATGGGACGGCGAGCACGTCGGCAAATGGCTTCACGCCGCAACTCTCGCATGGAATTACACGCAAGACCCGCAGCTTCGTGAGAAGTTGGATCGGGTCGTTGCGGAGTTGGCCAAATGTCAGCTCGAAGACGGCTATCTCGGAACATATCTGCCGGAGCAACGCTGGACGGAATGGGATGTGTGGGCGCACAAGTACGACATCATCGGCCTGCTGACTTACTACCGCTTCACCGGCAACACCAACGCGCTCGAAATCAGCCGCCGCTGTGCGGATTTGCTTTGTCGCACCTTCGGCACAAACGCCGGCCAGCGCGACATTCTCAAAGCCGGCTGGCACATGGGCATGGCTCCGACCAGTGTCCTTGAACCGATTGTCCTGCTCTATCGCTACACCGGCGAACAGAAGTATCTGGATTTCTGCCGTTACATTCTCGCGGCGTGGGAAACACCGGCCGGACCAAAAATTATTTCCACGCTGCTCTCGGCGAAACGTGTGGACAAGGTCGGCAATGCCAAAGCCTACGAGATGCTTTCGTGCCTGAACGGTGCGCTCGAATTTTATCGTACCACCGGCGACAAGCAGGCGCTCGAAGCTGCATTGAATGCGTGGCGGGACATCGTGGACAAGCGTCTTTATCTCACCGGCACGGCGAGTCACCACGAATATTTTCACAACGACTTCGAGCTTCCGAATGGAAATGCGGATGTCGGAGAAACCTGCGTGACGGTCACGTGGATTCAATTCAACGCCCAACTGCTCCGGCTGACCGGTGAAGCGCGCTTTGCCGACGAACTCGAACGCGCTGTTTACAATCAACTGCTCGGCGCGCAGAAACCTGATGGCAGCGGCTGGGGTTATTACGTTCAACTCGAAGGCAAGAAACCTTACTCTGCTGAACTTTCCGGCCACTGTTGTTTGTCCAGCGGCCCGCGCGGTCTCGCGCTTGTTCCAACTTTCGCCCTTGCGACGGACACCGAAGGGCCGGTGATCAATTTCCTCGCTGATGGTCGCGCCAGGCTCGGTCTGCCGGATGGCAAATCGGTGGACTTGGAAATTTCATCGCGTTACCCCGCCGACGGGAAGGTGCGGATCAAACTTCACCTGTCCGGCAAAGCTGTATTTGCCATCAAACTTCGCATTCCTTCGTGGAGCCAATCGCCCGCCATTGCCGTCAATGGAAACGCATCGAAAAACACGTTTCGTTCCGGCGAATACGCAACACTCCGACGGGAATGGAACGATGGCGATGTGATTGATTTGGTCGTTCCCATCGTTCCGCAATTGATCGTTGGCCAGCATGGCAATCAAGGCAACGTCGCGTTCACATTCGGCCCTTTGGTTCTCGCTGCGGACGACGCCTTGAATCCGGACGCACGCATTGGTGAGTTCAAAATCTTTTCCAGCGACATTGGCAAAGATGAGTTTCAAATCGAATCTGCGCCGAAGGAGCGGGCCATTGGGAGTTCGGCCCGGATGTTTTCGGTGAAGGCCATCCTCACCACCACCAACAGCGCCTCCCGCAAGGCAACTCGCGTGCATCTCGTTCCCTTTGCCGATGCGGGCAGCACACTCGCGCCATATCAGGTTTGGTTGCCACTCCAGCAAAACCAAATGGACAACCCGCCCGCGCGTTAGGAGAATCCTTCCATCGCCCGACCACTGCATGAGCGAAAGCCCGCCAACCAGACAAAATCAATTTCAGGAAATACTCGCGAGTCCCGCCACGCGGGCGCTTATCGCCCTGGTGTTGGTGTTGATTGTCGGAACGATTTTCAACGCCGACGGCGCGTTTTTCAAATTCGGCACGCATCGCGACACGCTGCGGCAGGCTTCGGTGTACGGCATCCTCGCCTGTGGACTCACGATGGTCATCATCTCCGGCGGCATTGATCTGGCGGTGGGCAGCGTGCTGGCGTTGACGGCGGTTTGCGGAGCGAAGATGGCGATTCACTGGGGCTGGTCGGGCTGGCTGGTGTTTCCGATCTGCCTTCTCATCGGCGGAATCAGCGGTGGCCTCTCGGGATTGGTGACGGCTCGATTGCGTGTGCAGCCATTCATCGCCACGCTTGCCATGATGGTGCTGGCTCGCGGCGCGGCCAAATACGCTTCCGGCGGAATGAAAGTTTCCACTGCGGTGAAAAGCGCCGATGGCACCTACAACTACGTGGATGTCCCGGCGCTGTTCCGCGGAATTGATACGCGCATTCTTGGCGGCAACATTTCCATGGTCACTGTGATCTTCCTCGTGTGCGTGGTCGTGGCGTGGTTTGTCCTCTCGCGGCTCGTCTGGGGGCGTTACCTCTTTGCCATCGGCAACAATGAGCAGGCATCGCGTTTCTCTGCCGTTCCGGTCACGATCGCGAAAGGCTGCGCGTACGTGGCATCAGGCGTGTTTGCCGCCGTGGCGGGACTTTGTCAGGCAGCCCAAGAACAACAAGGCGACCCTGAAGCCGGCCTCGGCTACGAACTGATCGCCATCGCGATGGTGGTTATCGGTGGAACCAACCTTGCCGGTGGCCGTGGCGGAATGGGTTTGACCCTGCTCGGCGTACTGACCATTGGTTACCTCGACAAAATTCTCAGCATCAATGCCGTGCCGGAAGCCGGACGATTGATGCTCACGGGCGTCATCATTGTGGCGGCAGTGCTCACGCAACGCCGCCAGCGGAATTGAATTCAATAACTACTCAACCACAAATCATCATGCGCAAACAACTCATTCAATCCATATCGGCGGTCGCGCTCGCTCTGGCGGCTGTAATTTTCAACGGCTGTTCCGATTCATCCAAGCCATCCACCGGCGACAACAAAGGCGAAACCAAGGAACGCGTTTACACCATCGGCATGTCACAATGCAATCTGGGTGAACCTTGGCGCGTGCAGATGAATGAGGACATCAAGAATGCCGCCGCAAAACACGCAAACCTCAAGGTCGTTTTCAAGGATGCCC
>CAZFNB010000109.1:0-7091 GCA_964520235.1 uncultured Bifidobacterium sp.
ATTCGCTCGCGGCGATTGCAGTGCTGGTGTTTGTTCATTTTCGCAGCGTGACATCGGTCATCCTGGCGTTGCTGCCCGTGGCGATTGGTTCGATTTGGCTGGGAGGGATCATGGGTTGGTTCGGCATTCCATTCAATCCGGCCAACATCATGACGCTGCCGCTGGTGATCGGTATCGGCGTCACAAACGGCATCCACATCTTGAACCGGTTTGCGGAGGAGCAGTCGCCGAGCATTCTGGCCAAGAGCACGGGCAAGGCAGTGTTGGTTTCCGGGCTGACGACCATCGCTGGCTTTGGCAGTCTGGCGCTGGCGAAGCATCATGGCATTGAAAGTCTTGGTTACGTGATGGCCACGGGTGTTGCAACGTGCATGCTGGCCGGGCTGACATTTTTGCCGGCGTTGTTGAACCTGATGAATCGAAGAAAATGAATTTTGGAAACAAATCAACCCAGTGTCGTCAATGCACGAACGACACTGGGTCGGGAGGAACCGAGGTAAAAAACCTCAAGTGCCGAGAAGCTAAATGAACCCTGAACAAAGTCAATGTTTATGTTGCCGCAGGGCTGCTTGCCTTACGATAACGATATTACATTTGAAGTCGGTCTGGCTTCGTTTGTTCCAATTTACTCTCCTTGCTGGCTGGCTTTTCAGGGTTTCCGGGCAGGGATTTGATCCAGATGCAGGTCCGCTGGCAGATTCTTTTCCGCTTGCTCTTCAACCGGGCAATCGAACCGAGATGATCGGTCCATTCTACTACAAACAAACGACAGAGGATGACCGGCTCATCGCGTTTCCTCCGTTGTTCTCCCATTTGAAAAGTCCTGCCACAGATTCGGAGGAGTATGACTTCGTCTATCCGTTGCTGACGTTTGATCGTTACGGCAGCGAATATCGCTGGCAACTGTTTCAGCTTTTGAGTTTTTCCGGCGGGCAGAACCAGCAGGAGCAAAAGAAAAAGAGCTTCACGCTTTTTCCGATCTATTTTCATCAGCGCTCGGAAGACCCGGATCAAAACTACACCGCGCTCTTTCCTGTTTGCGGCAATCTCAAAGGACGTCTTTTCAAGAGCGAGATTGATTTTCTGCTCTGGCCTCTCTACGTGAAAACGGTGAAGCGTTCAGGCATTGAGCCGGCAAAGGAGCGTCAGTTGCTCGACATCCCGGGGCGAAGGATTGAAGCCCGTTCCGGTGACGTGACCACATTCAACTACCTCTATCCATTTTTTCACGTGCGGTACGGCGACGGACTCCGTGGCTGGCAGTTCTGGCCGTTCTACGGCCATGAGCACAAGGAGCCGACCACGCACACGAACGGCTGGGGTGAAATCGAAACCATTCCAGGTCATGACAGCCGCTTTGTGTTCTGGCCGTTTTATTTCAACGTCACCAACGGCATCGGCTCGGACAATCCTGAGCATCAACGCGTGTTTCTTCCGTTCTTCAGCAGACTGCGCTCACCGCAGCGCGACTCCATCAGTTATGGCACGCCGCTCGGGGTCACGGTCACGGATGATCGCGCGAAGAAATATCGCGAAGTGGATGCGCCATGGCCGCTGATCGTTCGCGCGGATGGTGAAGGGAAATTCACCCGGCGCATCTGGCCGTTTTACAGTCACGCCACCAACGCCGTCGCGGAAAGTGACTGGATCATGTGGCTGGTCTATAAACGCAACCGGCTTCATTCCGGCCCGCTGGATCGCACCCGCACGCGCTGGCTGCTTTTCCTCTATTCGCAGACGGAGCAAAAAAACACGGAGACCGGGCGCGCCCAGAAGCGCACCGATTTCTGGCCGTTGTTCACCCGCCGTGAGGAATTCGACGGCAGTTCGAGATTGCAGGTCCTTGCGCCGCTTGAGCCGTTCCTGCCGACGAGCAAAAGCATCGAACGCAACTACTCACCGGTCTGGTCGGTCTGGCGTTCGGAAACCAACGCCGTCACCGGGGCGTCCAGCCGGTCGTTGTTGTGGAATTTCTATCGTCATGACAACACGCCGACGGCCAAAAAAGGCTCGCTCCTGTTCGGGCTTTTTCAGTATTCATCCACGCCGGACGCAAAACGGATGCGGATTTTCTTCATCCCGTTTGGCGGCAGGCCGGCAGAACCGAAAACTCAATGAGCTTTCACCATAACAACAGCGCGCCGCGTTGAGCCTCTACTCGCACTATGTTTCAAAACATCGGTGAAATGGTTCTGCTTTTCTGGCGCACCCTCCGGGCACTGCCTCTCGTGTGGCGGCAGCGGCAGAAGGTGCTTGAGCAGTTGTTCGAGATTGGCGTGGCCAGCGTGCTGATGGTCTGTGTGCTGTCCTTTTTCCTCGGCGGCGTGCTCGCATTGCAAAGCGGCCCGGTGCTCGTCGAACGCGGGCTTCATAATTTCGTCAGCGGACTCGTCGGCATCTCGATGGCAAAGGAACTCGCGCCGATCATGATGGCGATTCTGATCGCCGGCCGGATGGGGTCGGCGATGGCGGCGGAAATCGGCTCGATGCGCGTCTATCAGGAGATAGACGCGCTGCGCACGATGAACATTGACCCCGTCCACTACCTCGTTTTGCCGCGCGCGGTGGCGATGGCCATGGCGCTGCCGATGCTGGTGATCCTCTCCATCCTGGTCGGGTGGCTGGGCGGCGCGGTGGTGGCGACGGCAACGGCTCAGATTGACATTCCGATTACAGCGTTTTTTTCCAGCATGCACGACATGGTGGATTTTCCCGACGTACTCAACGGCGTGTTCAAAAGTTTTTGCTTCGCATTGATCGTCGCCAATGTCTCCTGTCATCAAGGGCTTGTTACTCGTGGTGGCCCGCGTGGAATCGGTCGCTCCGTCACCAAGGCGGTTGTGAATTCCATCGTGCTCATTGTCATCTTCGACTACGTCCTCACCCGCGTGCTGCTTGACTGATGAACTCCAATTCAAAAAACAACCAGCAGGGCGTCGGCATTCAGATTCGCGGACTGCGCCGAAACTTCGGCCAGCAGGAAGTGCTAAAGGGCGTTGACCTTGAAGTGCGCCCCGGCGAAATATTTGTGATCATGGGGCCGAGCGGCAGCGGCAAAAGCGTTTTGCTCAAGCACATCATCGGGTTGGAAACCCCGGATGCGGGGGAGATACTGGTAAATGGCGAATCCATTTTGTCGCCCGGCGTGATGGACAAATATCGCATGGCGCTCGTGTTTCAGTCCGGCGCGTTGCTCAACTCGCTCACCGTCGGCGAAAACGTCGGACTTTATCTGAGTGAGCACCGGCTGAAACCGCCGGAGGAAATCGCCCGCATCGTTGCTGACAAACTCGAAGTCGTCGGGCTGAAAGGTTCCGAAGACAAGATGCCCGGTGAACTTTCCGGTGGAATGAAAAAGCGCGTCGCCATCGCCCGCGCGCTGGTCATCGAGCCGAACCTGATCCTTTACGACGAACCGACAAGCGAGCTGGACCCGCTCTCCGCCGTGATCATCGGGCGTGAAATTCTCGACCTCAACCGCCGCACCAACGTCACGTCGCTTGTCGTTTCGCACGACCGCGATCTGGCGTTTGGCATCGCCCACCGGATCGCGGTCATTCACGAAGGGAACATCATTGCCATCGGTTCGCCGGAGGAAGTGAAGCGCAGCCATAATCCTGTCATTCAAAATTTCCTGAACGCAGATTTCAAACAACCTTGATTGCCTATGAAAAACACACTTGAAACACGTCTCGGCTGGTTTGTCCTGTTGGTGGCTATTGCCGCATACTTTGTCCTGTCCATCGTCGGCGGCTTTGAGCGATTCCAAAAAAGCCTTCGCGTCCACGCGCTGTTTCATTCCGCCAAGGAACTAAAGCTCGGCGACCGTGTCAAAATGGCCGGCGTGGAGATCGGCCGTGTCGAAAAAATCGCGCTCACCGAGGCCGATGGCGAAGTGAAGGTGAAGATCACCATGCGCCTGCGCACCGACGCGCCCGTGAAAACCGATTCCATCGCCAAGATTGATTTCGCCGGGTTGATGGGCCAGAACTTCGTTTCACTCCAGTCGAAATCCTCCAAGGGAGTCGCAGCGGTCAACGACACGGTGCTTGAAACCATCGAGCAGCCCGACCTCAGCGCCATCATGGCCAAACTGGACAACGTTGCGACCGGCGTCGAGAACCTGACGAAGAGTTTCACCGGTGACAAGATTGACAACCTGTTCGGCCCCGTGACGGATTTTCTGAAACAAAACACCGGGCCGCTCACTGCGACGATCGCCAACATCCGCACCATCACCACGCAGATCGCCGAGGGCAAGGGAACTGTTGGCAAACTCATCAACGATGACGCGCTTTACACTTCAGCGCTCGCAACCGTCTCAAATCTCCAAACCACCAGCGACGAGGTCAAGCTGGCCATCGGCGACGCACGCAAGGTGATAGCCGATGTCAGCGCCGGCCAGGGCACACTTGGCAAACTCGTCACGGATGAAAAACTTTACAACGAAACCACCGCTTCCATGACGAACCTGAAGGAAATTCTTGAAAAGATCAATCAAGGCCAGGGCACGGTGGGCAAGCTCGTGAACGAACCCGAGTTCTACAAGAACGCCAAGCTCACATTGCAAAAACTCGACAAAGCCACCGAGGGATTGGAAGACCAGGGGCCATTGAGCGTCGTCGGCATACTTGCAAACGGCCTGTTCTGATCATTCATCGCTTCGACCACCAAACTCCGCGAGCGTTACGGCAAGGCGGTCAATTTCCGCGCGCGCGCTGCGCGCCGCGTCAGGTGCGGCATAGCGATTCAGCATCACGCAAAAGATAAGCCTCTCTCCTGCCGCCGTGGTGACGTGGCCGGAAAGGGAATTCGCCCAACGCAGCGTGCCTGTTTTGGCGCGGATATTTTTCTCTGCAGCGGTGCCTTTGAAGCGATTTTTCAAAGTTCCATCCACGCCGGCGATTGGCAGTGCATCCAGATAAGCCTGCGCCTCGGCATGCTTGCCCATGAACTGAAGCAACGCGATCGTCGCATCCGGCGTCGCAAGGTTGTTGCGCGAAAGTCCGCTGCCTTCCTCGAAACGGACATCGCCCGGGCGGATTCCCGCTTTGCGCAAAAATTTTTCCAATTCCTGTATCCCCACCTGCTCGGATGATTGTGACGCGCTGTGGTCTCCGCGGCGCTCCTGTTCCAGCGCGCCGACATGCGCAAGCATCAGGTCGGTGTAAAGATTTTGTGACGGCTTCTGGATTTCCCGCGCGATGTCGCGCATCGGCGGCGACTCGACAAATCCAAGCTCGAAGAAGTTGGTTGAATTGAAGGGTTGCTGTTGGCGATCAAGCCAGTTCAAAGTTCGCAGCTTTCCCCCAACCTTGATTCCGCTTCGGGCCAAGGCATCACGGAGCAATTCGACGAACAACCTTGCGGGATTGTGAATCGCAACCTCGTCGCTAAAATTCGTCGCACCCAGAGGACACTGCCCTGAAACATAAACAACATTCCCGCCGACAGGCCGGTAAATGTTGATGGCGCGTTTGCCGGCGGATTCAACCGTGCGGGTAAGATTGCTGACGACAACAAGTGTGTTCGATGGCACGAGCGTGATGTGACACGGGGTGTTTGTGCGGCTGCCAGGTGACACCGAAAGTTGTATAATATTGTCGTTGATGGTCAGTCCGGAAATTTCCGCGCCGTAGTAATTTTGCAGATCATCCCAATCCCAGCCTGAACCGAACGGTGGCCCGCGAAGAAAGCTCTCGTCGCCAACGAGATCGCCGCTGATGCGTTTGATGCCGGCATTGGTAACTGCGGCAACGAGCGATCCAAGCGCGCGGTAAATGTCGTCGGCATGAAGGCGCGCGTTGATGGTGGGATCTCCCCGGCCATACACGATGAGATCGCCCTTGAGCATGCCGCGACGATCGGGCTTTGCGGCTGAGTAGAGCGAAGTTTTGACGCGATAATCACCGCCAAGTTTGTCGAGCGCCATCGCCACCGTGTAAAGTTTGCAATTGGATGCGGGGCTGAACAGTTTCCGGTTGTTGTGCTCGAACACTGTTTTGCCGGTATCGAGCGATACGATCTTTACGCCCCACATCGCGGATTCAAAGCGTTCATGAGCGACCTGCTCAGAGAGCTTGCGCTGGAGATTGGACAGCCTCAAAGGCGCGTTGGTGACCTGCGCCGGCCCGGATGAAACGATCAGCACCAGCCAGAAGATCGCCCGCCATCTGCGCCAGCATGTTTGACTTTTCAAATCCTGATTCCGCGTGGTGTTCAAATGTCGTGTTCGTAAATGGAGGTTCATGTTATGTCGTTGGCAGATTGAATCGCTTCGTTTGCCCAGCGTGTGAGAGTGTCTGTTTCCTCCAGGATGTCCGCCGGCACTTCGAGGTAGGAGAAAAGTTGCTGCCTGTCATTTGGCCTGAAATGTTTCATGCCACGCTCAAGATACGCCGCGCGAGTTTGCTCCGTGGTTTTGAAATAAAGCCGTCCCTTGAAAATGATGCCAAAGAATTTCCGATTCGCATAAAGTCCGAACCCGCCAAACATTCCGCGACATTCCGGCTGGATGCCGCGCAATTGATCCAACACGTGGTCTTTGAATGATTCCCGGTTCATTTTGGCTTGCGCAGGTGTGTGCCGGGCGAATCTTGCGCGGGCTTGGAAACGACGACAAGAGTTTTGCGCCGGGAGATTGTTTCAGGCCTGAACGCTGCGATCCTCCAGTTGGAGCGGCAACTTGAACCGGACTTTGTGAAAAGCATCACAAAACCGGCTTGCCTGAGATACGCCAGCCGACTAACCTTTTCTTGCGTCCAATCCCGACGCAGTTTCCATGTCACAAACCACGGAATTTGGCTACGATTCGCGAATCGAGGGTGATGTCATCCACACCACGGTGGATGCCGCCATCAATTGGTTTCGGAAGAACTCCATCTGGCCCATGCCTATGGGGTTGGCTTGCTGCGCAATCGAATTGATGGCTACGGGCGCAAGTCGCTTCGATATTTCCCGGTTCGGCATGGAAGTCATGCGGTTTTCCCCCCGGCAATCGGACGTAATGATCGTCGCTGGCACGGTCACGTACAAGATGGCCATGTCGGTGAAGCGCATCTACGACCAGATGGCCGAGCCGAAATGGGTCA
>CAZFNB010000110.1:0-7076 GCA_964520235.1 uncultured Bifidobacterium sp.
AAATGATTCTGCTCGGAGTGCTTTCATGCACACTCAATCTCTGCGCTCTTGACGTCACGGGGCGGGAAGTTGCCGTTTACGCCACTGTGAAAGACACGAGCCAGCGGCTTTCCAAGGTCGGCACGTTGAGGTTTGAGTCCAAACACCAGCCCGAGGAGACGGAGAAAACCGTTTTCGTGGACGCGTCCAAAAGTTTCCAGAGATTGCTCGGCATCGGTGCTGCGCTGACAGATGCCGCCGCGGAAACGTATTACAAGATGCCGGAGGCGGTACGTCAGGAATTCCTCAAGGCTCATTTTGATCCAAACGAGGGCATCGGCTACACGCTGCTGCGCACGCACATTCACAGCTGTGATTTTTCCAGCGAGAGCTACACCTACGTGAAAGACGGTGACCAGGAGTTGCGCAGCTTCGACATCTCTCACGACCAGAAATTTCGCATGCCGTTCATCAAGGAAGTTCGCTCGGCTGTTGGGGACGGCTTTACGATGTACGTCAGCCCGTGGAGTCCGCCTGCGTGGATGAAGACCACAACCAACATGCTTTTTGGCGGGAAGCTGAAGCCGGAGTTTTCCGCGAGCTGGGCAAACTACTTTGTGAAGTTTGTAAAGGCTTACGAACAGGCGGGCATCCCGATCTGGGGACTGACGGTCCAAAACGAGCCGATGGCAAAGCAGACGTGGGAATCCTGCATTTTCACGGCCGAAGAGGAACGCGACTTCATCAAGAATCACCTCGGCCCTGCGCTTGTCCATGCTGGATTGAAGGACAAGAAGCTCATCGCGTGGGATCACAACCGCGACCTGATCTTTCACAGGGCCAGCACCATTCTGGATGATTCTGCGGCTGCCAGGTACGTCTGGGGCATCGGTTATCACTGGTATTCCGGCGACCAGTTCAACAATTTGAAGCTAGTCCACGACATCTATCCGAAGGTCAACCTGCTGGTCACCGAGGCCTGCAATTACCCGTGGAGTTTTGAAAAGTTGGACGAGTGGCATTGGGGTGAGAATTATGGCCGAAGCATGATCAACGACTTCAACAACGGTGCAGTGGGCTGGACTGATTGGAACATTCTGCTGGACGAAACCGGCGGGCCGAATCACGTGGGCAATTTCTGCTTTGCGCCAGTCCACGGCGACACGCGCACCGGCAAATTGCACTACATGAATTCTTTTTACTACATCGGCCATTTCTCCAAGTTCATCCGGCCCGGTGCAAGACGCATTGCCAGCTCATCAATGACGGACGACCTGTTGACCACCGCCTTTCGCAATCAGGATGGCAGCATCGCGGTGGTGGTGATGAACAGCACGGACAAGGAACTGCCGTTTCTGTTGTGGTGCAATGGCAGCGCCGCCAAAGCAACCAGCCCGGCGCACTCGATCCAGACACTTGTTTTCTAGCAGAAAGTTGGCGGAGTTTTGTCAGGGTGTGGATTGACCGGCCACACCTACAAGTGAATGATTCCACGTTGCAAGGCCGCAGTCACCGCTTCGGTACGATCGGCGACGTGCAGTTTCCCAAGGATGCTTTTCAGATGGCCTTTAACGGTGTGCTCGCTGATTCCCAACACGTCGGCGATTTCCTTGTTCGCGAGTCCTTTTGCCAGTTGCTGGAGCACGTCCACCTCGCGCGGGGTCAGTTCCTCGAATAATTTCCGCGCCGCAAGGCGGGAGGCGACCTCTTGCGGGATCCAGCGCTGGCCCGAAGCCACGGCCCGAAGCGCGGGAATCAAACTTTCGCGCGTGGAATTCTTGAGCAGATACCCGCTTGCCCCGGCGCTCAAGGCCTTGTGGATGTCATCATCGCCGTCGTAAGTGGTCAGCATCAGGATGCGGGCCTCGGGAAACTGCTCGCGAATCTGGCGCGCGGCGGCGACGCCATCCGTGCGCGGCATCCGCAAATCCATCAAGACCAGATCGGGTTGAAGCTTCTTGTATAATTCGACCACCTGCGCGCCGTCTGCGGCTTCCCCGACGACTTGCAAATCCGGTTCGGTTTCCACCAGAGCCGCCAGGCCCATACGCACGACGTAATGATCATCTGCGATCAAAATCCTGATTGAAGTCTCGCTCATAGCTGTGCTCCGTATTGACTTCCAGCAAGGCCCGGCTCGGCTGAGGACTCAACCGGAATCGTTGCCCGTACCGTCGTGCCACGACCAGATTCGCTCGTTATGGAAACCTTGCCACGCATGCGGGTTGTCCTTTCCGTCATGCCCAGCAAGCCGAAGTGGCCTTCCTGCGGCCCGGCCTGTTGGTCAACGATGAATCCGACTCCATTGTCGGTGATGGTCAGGATGATGTTCTGTGGGCCGTAATCCAGCGTGATGGTTGCCTCTGTTGCACGGGAATGTTTGATGATGTTGGTCAGCGCTTCCTGTGCGATACGCAAAAGATTTTCCTCGATGAGTTCCGGCAACGGCCGCACGCGACCGGCGGCATTGACGGTGATCTTGATGCTCGTGTCGTCGGTGAGTTGCTTGCTGATCTTGACCAGCAATCCGGCAAGGTCCAATTGCTCTGGTGAGCGTGAGCGCAAATCCCACACCGAACAGCGGACCTCCGTTTGACTTTGGGTGACAAGATTGCGCGCCAGTTCCAGATGGTGACGCGCGCGGGTGGCGTCATTCGGTGCAAACCTTGCCGCCGTGTCCATCTGGAGTGCGATGCCTGTGAGGGTCTGCTCCAGTGTGTCATGCAATTCCTGTGCGAGCCTTGTGCGCTCGGAAAGCACCGCCCGGAACTGCACCTCGGCTTCCTGCCTCGCGTTGATTTGCAGTTTTAACTGTTCTGAACGTTCGCGCACCCGCTCTTCCAGACGGTCGTTTGCATGTTGCAACCCGATCTGGGCCTGTTCCTTTTCCCGGATCAACACGCGCAGGACCGCATTACGGCGCGACACCATGACGCTCCAGCTCACCGCCACGATGAGCACGGTGAACAAGCCCGCCAGACCGAGCAACAGCCGCTTTGGCGTCCACCAGCTCGGCTCCTGCAGAATGCGGATGCTGCCTTGGGACGGTAACAACACCTGCAAGGATTGCAGTTTGCCATCCTCGGCAATCTTTGCGAGTCCGACTCCGCTTACCTCCACCAGGCTGCCTACCGGCACGGAAATCTTTGTGGTGTCCGATTCGGCGACCGGGCCTTCGACGCTGAACAGCGAGTCCGAACTTTGTAACGTCAGGATGGTGTGTTTTCCGGGGCGGCCCAAGCCGGGGAGGTTGACCCAACGTTCCGTGCGGTCCAGTACCTTGCCTTGAATGGTGATCAGGTCGGCGTGGCGAAAACCGCCATGCAATTCAGGCAGGCTCACGGCTTTGGTCGTCGGTTTTTGCGGTGGTTCATCCACTTTGCGGAAGATGGCGTCCTGCAACACCGGGAGAAATTGCTCGAAGTTTGGAAATCCAACGGCTTCGACCACGTCACCCGGTGCAACGACGGTGAGCGACCTGGTTTTCACCTGCATCCCGCCGGTGGCGTCTTGAAGGAACAGATCCTCGCCGGGGCGTTGATACGTGACAACGCCCTTGATGTGGACGCGGCGACCCAGTTCGTGGTCGCTTCGATATTGCGCGAGGCTGTCCAGTGGGATCACCCGTCCTGCGAAGGGATCACCCGACTCGGTTTTTTCGATGATGAAATCCTCCACTCTCGGAACATGGAGTGTGACGGTGATGAGGTGGCGCAACTTGCCGCTGAAGAATGTCGCCGCCGTGCCGCGAATCCGGACGGTCGCTCCGATCAACGTCTCGGGATCAACGCTGGTGGGGAGCGGCGTGTTGACATCGAGCCTGTAACCGCCGGATGCGATTTCATAAATGATCACCTCCCCACGAAGCCTGAAGGCACGGACGATGCCGGAGATTTCCACACGCTGACTGTCTTCGATACCTGCCATGAGTTGCTCGATCAACACCGGTTTGGCGACGGGCAGAGGTGCTGTCCCCATTTTGTGCCATTTGGGTAATGTGATGATCGGCGCGTAACCGCCAGGGTGACTGACACCGGAGATTTCGACGAGATCGCCGGGTTTGGGCTGGTTGGTGCCGATGTTTTCAACGAACACGCCCGCCGTCGCATCCTGAACGAAGAACCGTCCACTCCATTCCGCATCGGGCTGTGCTGCTGTGACCACGCCGCGAATTAAAACTTTGTGGCCATACGCGAGATTTGCGGGCAACGCAAGAATCTCGCTCGCATTGGTCAGGGTGTCGTCAGTGGTTTGCGCCCCTGTCAACGTCGTCAGCCCGAGGTAAACCAATGCTCCACACGTCATCCAGCGTGTGAGTTTGGCGGTGAAGTCCATGATCTTTTCCTTCGGGCGGATGCGGCATTAAAGACCGGGGACGTTTGCGAGTCCACATGTTTGTGCGGTTCGCTTCCCCCTCTTAAGAGGGATGGCGGGATGGATAAACAAGCTTAAGCTGCAATTGAAATCACATGAGTACGGTCATTCAAAACCACGACGTTTTGTCAATTGAACCCCCCGGCGCTGTGCAGGCTTGCAGCCGGATTTGTGCTCCAGCGAATTAAAGTCTGTTGAAGACAACCACCAAACGAAACAAAAACCCAAGTCAAAGTATGAGAATAGAAAAACCCATCCGAAACCTCCTCGCGGCGGGACTTGTCACCCTGACAGGTCTTGCTGCGTACGCGGATCAAGTCACGTTCAATGTGGACATGAGACACCTGACCAACAGTGCTGGAGCGCCCGCCTACACAGAAGTCCGCGCCAGCGGCGCGTTCAATGGTTGGAGCCAGTCCAGCGTGTTGACCAATGACGGCACGGGGATTTACACCAACACGTTTGAAGTGCCGGCCGACGGAAATTACAAATACACCTGCGCAATCAATGGTGGCACGGAATGGGAGGCTGGGAGCGATCACGGCATCACCCTCACGGGCAGCCCGCAGACTTTGCCTTTGCTGGTGTTCAATTACGGCGGTGTGACGCCGATTGATTTCACCACCAACAACATCACGTTCAACGTGGACATGACTGTTCAAGGCGTGTCATTCGTCAACGGCGGTGGCCTTGTGACTGTGTCAGGCGGTTTCAACGGGTGGGGCAACTCCATGGTGTTGACAAACGATTCGGGTGCGGGCTTCCCGACAAACTGGTGGTATTCGGGAACGTTTCCGGCGATCACTCAGTTGATACCGACGAATGCAGCGTGCTCCCAGAAGCTCAACCGGTTCAAGTTCCGCGCCAATGGCGGCTGGGAAGAGCCGTTGACATTCAACTGTGCCAACAACAACGACCGTTACTGGGACGCAACAACCGCAGGCGACAAGGTGTTGCCGCTGGTGTTCTACTCTGACGCGTCTCCGTGTGATGTGCTGGCGCAGGATACGTCTGTGACCTTTGTGTTGCACATCACCAACGGCACTGTGGCGATGGACGGTCACGCGTTCGACAACTCCGTGGATACGGTTCACATCAATGGCGAGTCTCTGCTTGGTGCGTGGCAGCCATGGAACTTCCTCCTGCCAACACTTGTTCGCGATGGTGTCAGCGATAATTATACGAATACGTTTGTGATTCCAGCCGGTCGCCCCGTCAATCAGAAGGTCAAATACAACATCGTTGACGGCAACACCCTCATCGGCGGGGACAACGAGGCTCCACAGTTTGCTGATCACGTCCAATGGATTCGTACGACGAATTCCAGCTACGTCATGAGTCCGGTGGAATTTGGCACGAACTTCGCCTCCACGCGCGTTCAGATTCAGTATGGCAATCTGGGAGTTGGCGCTCCATCGGGCGGCAATGTGCCTGTTACATGGCTTGGTTGTCCATGCGTGAGCCTTCAGACGCGTGGTGATCTGACCACTGGTTCATGGGCTGATCTGCCGACAACCGACGCGTCGAGTTCGTATAGTGCGCCGAATTCTGGCGCGCAGTTCTTCCGGCTCAAGAAGCGCTATACTCCGTAACAGAAATACCAGAGCCCACCCCGACAATCTGTCGGGGTGGGCGGTTGAACGATTTCAGCTTACAATACCCACGCACGAAAGATGAGAAGATACAAGTCAGCCTTCACCCTGATTGAGTTGCTGGTTGTCATCGCGATCATCGCGATTCTGGCTGCCATGCTGTTGCCGGCGCTTGGCAAAGCCAAGGCAAGGGCAAACTCGATCACCTGCATGAACAACACCAAGCAACTCATGCTGGCCTGCTCCATGTATATCGGCGACAACAGCGACAAGTTTCCCGGCAACGTACACAGCCCGACCACGTTCAGCCCGAATGATTATCGCAAGCCATGGGTATCCGGCTTCATGGACTGGAGTTCGAGTGACATCAACAAGAACCCCGCCTATCTCCTCGATCCCTTGTTCTCTTCAATCGCCCCTTATTTTGCCAATCAAAAAAACGTTTACAAATGTCCGTCCGACAAATACGTGTCCACTCCCCAGCGCGTCGCCGGCATCTCGGAGCGGGTGCGAAGCGTGTCGGCAAATTTTTACACGGGCGGGCACGATTCACAGTACACCCTTGGAGCTCCGGTTGATCTTGGTTTTGACCTCACTCCAAAATACATGCAGGTGACGCGTCCTTCGGACACATTCGTTTATCTGGATGAAAACGCGGACAGCATCAATGATGGCGCGTTCTTTTCGCCCAACAACGGGAAGTGGTATGACATGCCTGCGAATTATCATAACGGCGCCGCCGGGTTTGCATTTGCCGACGGTCATTCGGAGATTCACCGCTGGCAAGGCTCGGCGAAGAACGTCACCGTGATCTATGACAACAGCGGGCCGTCCTGGAGAACCGCCCCGGTTTCAACCTCGGACAAGGATTACGTCTGGATGCGCGAGCATACCCAGCGCAAGCCCGGAGTTTTGTGACAGTCACAATCCCGGATTCGGCTGGACGCAGATGAAGTCCGCCCAGCGGAACAATCAGATGGCCGATTTCGCGACATCTTTCTGATCCGGCAGGTCGTTTGAAATATGATCGTCAAAGTTTCGATCGTGGATGATGACGACGGGATTCGTTCCAGCGTTGCAGGGCTTATCCGGCGTGCAGCCGCGCTCGAATTGCTCGGGGAGTATTCCAGT
>CAZFNB010000111.1:0-7037 GCA_964520235.1 uncultured Bifidobacterium sp.
TACCGTTGGTGACGAGGCTGGCGGTGTTCCACGCGAGTCCGCCACTGAGCGTCGGCAATACGATGCTGCTGAACGCGCCGGAGTAAGTCGTGGCATCGAAAATCTTGAAGCTGTCGTTGAGCGCGAGCGTGCCGGAGAGATTTGTGACCTGCAGCGTGCCGCCGTAGGTGATGGTGGCATTACCATCCAGCAGGTCTTTTGTGCTCGCCGTTTTGTTGATCTCGATGAGTGTGGTGCTGCCTGAGTTCAACGTGACGTTGGCGTTGCAGACAAGAGTGCCGATGGCGTTGTTGCCGGGCGCAAGCTTGCCGTTCACGGTGATCGCGCCGCCAATCGTTCCCGTGCCGCCGAGAGTGCCGGATGCGCCGACGGTGACGTTGCCAGACGCGGAGGTGGCGCTGCCATTCATCAACAACGCACCGCCGTTCACGGTGGTCGTGCCCGTGTGGGCGATGTTCGTTCCAGTCCAAGTCCATGTGCCCGTGCCGACCTTGATGAAGTTGATGCCGTTGTACGTGTTGGCGGCAAACGTGGCACTGGTGTTCAATCCGCCGACACTCCACGTCACAGGGAGACCGCTGTTGCCGCCGCCTGCGGAGGCGCTTGCTCCCGGCGCGGCGGAAAGTTCGCCGATGGAGATTGTCGGCGTGCTGCCGACGCGACATTGCAAACTGGTCAGTGAGGCAAGATTGATTTTCGCGTTCGGATAACCGGCGGAGTTGTTGCAGCGGAAATCGCCGCCGTCGCTGTCGGAGATGACGTTGATCTGGCCGGTGAACGCGGACCAGTTGCCGCTGAAATCGGTGCGGACATAGGGTGTCATCACCGTGAACGTGCCGCCGCCGGTCAGCGAACCAGAGAGTGTGCAACGGCCATCGCAATCAAGCCGGCCTGTCGCGCCGCTGGGAACGATCATGTTCCACGCTGCGGTTTCGCTGGCCTGGATGTTGATCATGCTCAACGTGCCGTTGTAGAACGTGACCGAACCTGTTCCCACGCCGGTCTGATTTCCGGCCGTGCTGCCGAGTGAGATCGCGCCGTTGCTGATGATGACGCCGCCGCTGAATGTGTTGGCGACGTTGAGTGCGAGAGTGCCCACGCCAGCTTTCACGAGCGTGCCGCTGCCGACAATCTGTCCCGCGACAGTCACTTGATCCGATGAGTTGAGAACATCGAGCGTGTTCTGTCCGGCGTTCAACGTCATGCCGCGGTCTGTGTAGGATTCGCCGGTGATGCGAAGAGTCGAGCCGCCATTGAGCACGAGGTTTGTCGAACCGGCGGGCGGATTGCCAAGCGGGCTGGGATAACCGACTGCGTCAAGCTCGCTCACGACAAGAGTTCCGCCCGCGATGGTGGTCTTGCCTGTGTAAGAATTATTGAGCGCGGAAATGGTGAGCGTGCCGGTGTTGGACTTGGTGAGGCTGGCGCTGCCGATGATGCCGCCGCTGCTGGTGAGGTTATAATTCGCGGTGCTGTCCACGATGACGGCAGCGGCGTTGAGGTCGCCGGAAAGATTAGCGGTAAGGTTCGACGTGCCAACGCTGTCGAAGCGAACGGTGTCGCCGGGCGCGAACTGATCTTTTGCGACGCCGTTGAGGAAGTTGGAAGTCGTGAGCATGTCCCAGACGTTGCCGCCGCTGCCGCCTGTCCAGGAAATCGTTGCGGGCGGGCGATAACTTTTCACGACGAGCGCGATCTGTCCGGGCGGATTGGTGAGCGTGACGGGCAAACCGGGCAGGCCAGAGATGGCGAGGTTGTTCAAGTTGCCACTCAACGCGCCGGAATAATTGATGAGCGGATAAACACCGGGCGGCAGAGTGGAATTGAGTTTGCGGATGACGAGCGTGTTCGTGCCTTGCAACGTCAGATTGCCGTTGATGACAACAAGGTCGTTCGTCTTGATCGTGCCGGTGGCGTCGTCGGACAAATCAAAATCGCTCAACGTGCGGCCTGTGAGAGTGACGTTGTTGGCGACGGTGAGTGTGCCGGGCGAATTCGTTCCTGTGCCGGGCAAGAATCCTCCGCCTTCCTCGATGCGAACCGCGCCGCCGATCACACCTGTTCCACCGAGACGACCGTCAAGCCACACGCCGCCACGCACAGTGATGGGTGAGTTAGGCAACGAGCCGTTCACGATGAACGGGCCTTCGCCGATGAGTGTCGCACCGGAGAATGTGTTCGTGCCGAGTAATGTGAGCCTGCCCGCGCCAGCCTTGGTGAGTTTCATCGTGCCACTCAAATCGCCGGCGGTGCTGTCGAGCGTGTAATTTTTCGGTGAGTGGACGCGCACGTCGCCCGGAGTGAGCGTGCCTGTGACGGTGATGGCGGCAACGTTTGAGCCGGATAGGTCTAATAGGACGGACGTGCCCGATGTGAATGTTGTTGGCGTTGTGTTGCTGATCCAAAGATTATTCGTGAACCAGCTTGCAGTGGAATTTTCGTCCCAAACATTTCCGGCGTTACCGCGCCAGACGAGTTGCGCGTCCGAAACCGGTGGCGGCGGCGGTGGTGGCATCTGGTAGCCGAGAAAATAATCCACATAGCTGGCTTGATAATAGCCGCGACTGGTGACCTGACACCGATACGCGGGATTTTGCATAAGGCAATAGATGCGGTTCGTCGCTTGAATCTTTGTCGTGTAGATGCGGACGGAGTTATAGTCATTGGCGACGACCATGAATTCTTCGCGCCAGTCGCCGAACAGGTCGCCCCAAGCGGCGGCGCGTCCGCCGTAGGCTTGATGGCAGCCGCCGTCCTCGTTGTAGAGCGTGTAGATGCGGTCGGAAACGCCGGTGGCCGGATTGAATTTATTGACGACCGGACTCAACGCGCCGCTGCCTGCGCCGTCTTCGAACTCACGCAACACGTCTGCATCCCACCACAACGCTTCAGGTGGCCAGACGTTGTTCGCGTAAATCTGCGTGCCCTTGCGGTCGAAGATGCCGGGTTGCGTGGAATACATTTCGTAGCCGCGCGAATTGGGCGTCATATCCAGCGCGCAACCGCGTCCCACGTCCACGATGCCCGGCGCGTACCATTTCTTGATCAATGCGCCGCTGCCCATGTCAATTAACGCTGTGGAGAGCAACGTGGGATTGTTCTGCTGGATGGAAAACATTTCGAGGCCGGGGCGGTCGGGATCAATGTCCGTGATGTGAAAGCGGTCGCCGTGGAAAAGTTCCGTGCCGAAAAGCGGGATGCCGGTCGCGCCGTTCTTGACCGAGCCGACTTCGATCAGATCATCAATGCCGTCGTGGTTCACGTCCATGATGCGGATCTGATGTCCCCACGATTCGTTGAAACCCGGCGCGGGCGTCGTGAACCAGCGGCGCGTCAACTGGCCATCACGAAAATCGTAAGCCATCGCCTCGCGATTGAATTCAGCACTGCCGGTGCGGTTCTCGCCTTCAATCATGAGACTCGGACGGATGCCGTCGCAATACATGATGGCGAAGCGCGAGTTCAACGGGCCTTCCGCAAAGTAGGCGTTGCTGATGGTCGTGCGCGCGAGCTCCGCACCGGTCAACCCGTTGAGGATGGAGAGATATTGTGTCGTGTCGTTCGGGCCGGTGATGACACTGCTGTCCGGCAGTACTGTTCCCCGAGCCGTGCGGACGCAAACCTCCGCTTTGCCATCGCCGTCGAGGTCATAAACGGTCACGTTGTCCTTGTCGCCGACGCTGATGGCCGACGCACCTGGTTCGTGAGCATATTGATTTGTGCTGTTGTAGCCCATGTCCATCTGCCAGAGCAAAGTGCCGTCGCGCTTGTAGGCTTGAAGATATTGATTCGACTCGGTGGTCTTGGACAGGCGGTCCACGAGATAATCATATTCGCCGTCACCGTCGAAATCGCCGACCCATGCGAACTTCACGTCATACGGCGGATACAAACCGCCCGTGACCGGCTGCAAAGGAATGGAGAAGTATTGACGCACGGGCGAGTTTGCCGCGAGGCCGTATGGCGCGCTGGGCGTCTGCTCGACGCCGTTGATGACAGGGACGACATACCACGCGTTTGAGAGTGTGAAATTCGCACCAGTATCGAGATAGTCGGTGGTGTTCGTGATGACGGAAGAATTCAGCTTCACGCCCGCCGCACCGTTGGCGGAGCGATAGACGTTGAAACCGATGTTGTCGGGATCAGTCGCGAACAACCGCCAGCTCATGTACGCCTGCGACGTGGCCGAGTGCAACACAACGACGCCGCGCCCGAGTTTTTCCATCTGGCGTTGGGCAGACACAATCGTTGGTGTCAGCAACAACGAGATGAGTGCGACGATTTGTGCGATGTCGGGTTTCAATTTCATGCGGGATGCGAAAGAACGGTTCTCTCCAACAACCACCAACAACCCAGCGCAATGACGACGACAGAGAGTGCCGGTGTCGAGTAGCGCTCCACGGGTTTGAGTTTGCGGAGTTGCCAAAGAATGGTCAGGAAGAGCACGGCCACAGCGATCTGGCCGATTTCCACCCCGAGATTGAAAGAGAGCAGACCCTTCACCATTTCAAGCGCAGTCGAACCGAGACCGGCATCGCGCAGCGCGTCGGCAAGGCCGAAGCCATGAATCAGCCCGAACCCAAACGCGACAAGGCAGCGGGCTTTCACGCTGTCGCGCCGACGAAAATTCTCCACGCCGACAAAAATGATGGAAGCGGCGATGAGCGGCTCGATGATTTTTGCGGAGATGGAAACGATGTTCAGCGCGGCGATGGCGAGCGTGATGGAATGCGCGAGTGTGAAGCTGGTGATGATGGCGAGTGTTCCGGTGGGTTTGCGCGAGACGACAAGCAAACCACACAGAAACAACAGATGATCCGGCCCGGTCAGGATGTGATGGACGCCCATCTTGAGATACTCGCCGAAGGTGATGAAAATTTTTGCGGCAGGCGAAGACTGATCTGCTGCGGTGCTTGCAAGAGTCGGCTGCGACGCGTTTGTGGCATCTGACTGTGCGACGCTCACAACTGGATTTGCCGCAGCAGGCAGGGGCAGTTCGACGATGGCGTTGCCTTTGGTCAACACGCCTGAACCGATCTGCCTTCCATTTTCGTCGGCGAGCACGAGCGTGCCGAGTTTCATCTCTTCCGAGAGGTTCATGTAAAGTGAATTGATCGAGACCGCAGCGGAGGCAGGCCGTGGATATTGTGCGGTGAAGGTGTATTCCAATCCATCACCGACCATTTGGAATCGCTTGGCGGTGAGGATTTCGTTTCCAGATTTCAACTCGACCAATCGCGCCGCGAATTCAGCCGGTAAAACTTTGACGCCAATCCCACCGGTTGAAATTGGATTGTCAGGTGACGAGGCTTTTAGAAATTTTGCCGCCGCGTCAGAGCCAAGCGTGACGGAAACTTCCAATCCGTCTGCGCTGAGAATGGCGTGGGCGGAATTATCGAAGGGCGCGTGCGCGTGTGCCAGCGGCGTCAGAAACAGCAGGCAGAGCAGGGCGGCGACTCGCTGTACGAGTGCGCTTGGATGGCTTGGATTCAACTGCATTGCTCCGGCTATTTACGGGACGCTAAAGAATAGCACGTTCAAGCCCGCGCTGCATCGCCAGTTCGGGGGATTATTACGGGGGGAGTTGCAGCCGGTAAAACAACCGGGGTGTGGCGGGATCAATCGAGTTTGAGAAGATGAAGTTGCCCGAACCGTCGAACTGATTCGTGATGAGGCGCGCCCAATTGGTCATGGGCAGCGCGACGTTCGTTGAGGTCAGCACGTAGTAGCTGGTGTTGGCCGTGCCGTTGCTTCCGGTCATCAAAAGATTGTTTCCTGAAATGCTGGAGGAGGCGAACACGGGTGTGGCAGTGCTGACGACGCTGATGATGCCGGATGAATTCAGGCTGTTCGTGTTCCAGACAAGCCCGGCGTTGAGCGATGGCAGGATCACTGTGCTGAACGAGCCGGAGTAAGTCGCGGCATCAACCAGCTTGAAGCTGTCGCCTGCGGCGAGCGTGCCTGAGATGTTCGAGACGATGAGCGTTCCGCCCAGGCTTACATCAGCGAGCACCCTGATGGAATCATTGGTCAGAGCAGATTTGTTCAGCTCGAAAACGTTTGTCGAGCCGGACAAGAGAATCACGTTGTTGCTGAAAGTAAGTTGCCCAATGCCATTGGTTCCCGGCTCCAGAATTCCTCCGCTTGCGATTCGGATTCCGTTCCCGTTTGTCAGGTAGCCGTTGCCCCAGAGTTTGTGCCCCGAATAAGCCAATACTGGGGGCAAGTCACCAGTGCCGATCCATCCCGCTCCAGCAGCGACATAGAGATTCGTGGTGTTTTGCAGCATGGTATTTTGGAATCCAGAGACGACCAGTACACCTTCGTAAACGTGGGTCGGACCAGTGTAGGTATTCGTTGCAGTCACTGTGAGGGTACCAGGTCCAACCTTGATCAACCCTCCATCCACGGATGGCAGAGCCGGATCGTGAAGTAGTGGTGACAGGAGCGAGATTTTGAATCCGCCTGTGTCAATCTTCGCACCACCGGCCTGCACCAGGTTCGAGGCGGAGGTGGTGCCGCCAATATTGAGAAAAGCAGAATTGTCCTTGCTGGCTTTCAACGTGCCGCCGTTGAAGTTGATGGTGTTCGTGCGGGAACTTGTCGTCTTGGAAAACCCTCCGACCGTGAGCGTGCCGCCGTTCAGGTTCAAAACACTGCGCGGTGACGTGGCGGTGGAGTTGAGCAGATCAAAGTTGTTCAAGCCCGTGGAAAAACTGGCGTTGTCCTGGATGGTGAGCGTGATCGTGCCGCCGCCAGCAGTGCCGCCGCCGAGCGAGAACGCGCCAAACGTGCAGACGGCGTTCTGTTTGAGGCGCACAGTGGAACTGTTCTGGGTGGTGTTGCGTCCAAACGAGGTATTTGCTCCGGTCGCGCTGAAATTGGCGTTGCTGACGATCTCGACGGTGCCGCGAGGTATGATGAGATTGCGCGCGCCCAGCGCACCCGTGCGGGTCAACACCAGCGTTCCATCTGTGCGACCAGGCCGGAATGACGCGCCGCCGCTGTAAGGGACGATGTCTCCTGCCCAGGTGCAG
>CAZFNB010000112.1:0-7002 GCA_964520235.1 uncultured Bifidobacterium sp.
ACCACTGATCTGCGAGCCGCCGAGACAGATGTTGCCGTTGCCGATGAGTTGCGTGCCGTTCAGCCACGTGTGCGGATTGCTGAAATAACCCTGCGAGCCGCCGCCGCAATAATTGTGCATCATCACTGTCTTCGGGCTTTCGCGTCCGTCCTCGTGCGCGCAACCGTGGTTGTGGCCGAGTTCGTGCGCGACGACGAGATAGTAAATCCATTGCTCTCCCATCGTGGAATACGTGCCGGGCTGGTAGGCGTTGCCCGCCGCGCCTGTCGTGTGCGCGTAATAACTGACCAGGTCCGCGCCGACCGATGCCCCGAAATTGCGGACGTCCTGAAATGACGCATCACTGTTGACCAGCCCGAGGACGTAGTTGTTGTCCTGGTCAACCGGGTTGGCAGTGGATTGATAAAACCCGGCGATCCGCCAGCGCACACCCGTGCCGCTGGTTTCATGGACGGCGTTGCCGCCGACGATGGCGTTGGCGAGGTTGACCTGGATGTTGTCCTCGCCGCCTTGATTGCTCGCCGCGTTGGGCGAATAGGAGAGAGCCACGTCAACCTCGATCGCGGCAATCGCCGGTCGCGCGATGGCGACACCGGCCATCACTGCGAACAACACTCGAAGAAATTGTTTTTGGATGCTTCTCACTCGTCTCAAAAATTTTCAAATCGTCATGGGTTGCCACAATAGCCGGAGGCGTAGAGGTCGGGGTCAATGCTCTTGACGATCAATTCGCCCGGTTCGCGCGGTTCGGCCAGCAGATACAGATTGTCCACTGGAGAAAGGATCGTGAACGCCTCGCGTCCGCCCTTGAACGCCAGCGTCACCATGGAATCGCCCCGTCCCGCTACGCGACCGATGAACGTGCCCTGCTGGCCGGAAGGGCTGAGGTCAGCGCGGGTGATCTCAACGTTGATCGCCTGTCCATCCAGGCCGGGCAACGTCATTTCGCGAATGGATTCGCCGGTGAGCTTGTTGCGCTCGATGCGCGCAGCGGTGGTTTCAGCGCGATAAACGAGCTGACGCCGTTTGATGCGCGGGTTCTCGGCAACCATACGCTTGTATTCGCCATCGTTGTGGGCGAGGCGGCGGATGGCGTTGGTGTCGCGCGCATCTTCGCCCGTCCACTCGAAACCGCTGCGTGCCAGCGCGACGGTGAAGGGGCGAAGTTGAAACCCTGCGGACGGCGAGCCTTGTGCGGGAGGAGCAGTTGACGCAGCCGTAGCGGCGGAATCCGTCTGCGGCGGGGTGTTGTTTTCAGGCACAACGGCAGTTCGCGAGGGACGCAAAGAAATGATGACACTGAACAGGGCAACAGCCACAGCAACCGCTGCAACGGCGAACCGACGTGATGAAGACAGGCTGAGATTCATCGCTCAGGGAAAGACGAGCCGGAAGAAGACGTTTGTCTCAGAGGCGTTGACCGGAAGCGTCACAAGATTTGTGGCCGAGGAGCCGGGGAGCGTGAACCACGACAGCGCATCGTCCAGCGCCACTGCGTTTGTTTCCACGCG
The DNA here is from genome assembly GCA_964520235.1 of uncultured Bifidobacterium sp. GTDB lineage: Bacteria > Verrucomicrobiota > Verrucomicrobiia > Limisphaerales > JADLHS01 > JADLHS01. Next base: position 1,512 of record CAZFNB010000112.1, read on the forward strand.
CCAGCCGGTGTGATCGGCAGGCCACGAGAGTTCAAGCGAGTTGCCGGAGACGTTCGCCGTGATGTTTGTCGGGTTCAACGCGACGGTGGAGCCGATGCTCAACGTGCCGGCGGCAGGAGTCCAGGTCCAGAAGAAGCCGGGAATGAGAGCGGGGAGATTCGTCGCCGCGAATACGCCGCTCTTTGTTGGCGAGTCGAAGATTTGGAACGTATCGCCCGCCCACAATTGTCCGTCGAGATTGGTAACGGCGAGCGTGCCGCCGTAGGCGAGATTGCCGGTGACACGCAACTGGTCGTTGGTGCTGGCGGCTTTGTTGAGTTCGATGCGCGTGGTGCTGCCTGCGGAGAGGGTGACGTTGTTACTGACGGTGAGCGTGCCGATGCTTGAGCCGGGAGCAATCGTCGCCCCTGACGGAATCGTGACTGAGGGATAGATCGTACCGCGTCCACCCAGCGTGGTGCCGGTGCTGATGTTGAACGTGCCTGATGGCAACGTGCCGTTCACTATCATCGTGCCGCCCGCGAGCGTGGTGCCGTTGCCGTAGGTGTTCACAGCGTCCATGATGAGCGTGCCGGTGTTGGTCTTGAGCAGGGCGATGGGTGCGCCGTTGGTGGAATTGAGCAGCGGGCCGACGAGATAATGATGGCCCGCGCCGGTGAAAAAGTATGTGCGCCCGCCGGTCAATCCACCGACGAAGCGGTTCGTGCCAGTGAACACGATCATGCCGGAGTCGGATTGAATCGTGTGCGTGTTGCCGCCGACTTCGAGGAGAATGTTTCCGTTGAAGATATTCGTGCCCGCGAGATTCTGGATGGTGCCGACGGTGTTGTTGCGACAGGTGACGATGACCGGGGCGTTGATGGTGATGCTGCCGGTGGTGCCGTCGAGTTGGAAGGTGGACGAGCCGCCGTTGTTGTTGCGGATCTGGATGAGGCTGGCGTTGGCGATCGCGCCGGGGCCGTTGATGCGCGTGATGCCGTCGCTTGCCGTGGTGCTGCTGGTGTCAATGTTGACCGTGCCGGACAATCCGTTGTTGCCGCTGAGGATGAGCGTGCCGGGGCCGCTCTTGGTGAAACCGTTCGTGCCCTGCAATGGCGCGGAGATCGTCACCGTGTTCGTGACCTGGATGGATGGTGACGCGGAAGACGCTGAGTCGAGCGTGAGCGAGTAGCCGACGTTGGCCGAGAGGAAGCGGTTCATGAACGGGGAGGCAGTGTCGCCGAATCGCAATGTCCCTATGGTGCGCGAGGAATTCAAAATGACGCTGTGATTGCCCGTGATGTCTATCGCGCCGAAGTTCGCCGTCTGGCCGGGGCCGGTGGCGACAACGCTGTTGCTCCAGGCCGAGGCCGTGCCCCAAAACGAACTCCCGTTGAACGTCCATGTGCCCGCCGCAGTGACGGTGGTGACATTCACCGAGAACAGCAGGAACGCGTTTTGCCCGGACACATCGGTGACGCGGATGGTGAAGAAGTTCGTGCCGCCATCTCCGGAGGTCGGCGAGCCGGTGAGCGCGCCGTTCGCAGCCACGTTCAACCATGCCGGGCCGGAGGCTTTGCTGAACGTGAGCGTGTCACCAATATCAGGATCGGTGGCGTAGGCTGCGACGTTGTTGCTGTATGTGATCAATTCCGTCGCGCCGCCGCCAGCAATGTAGTTGGTCGAGAACTGCGGCGGATTGTTCGTAAGCAACGACGCCATCTGCGCCGCGCCAATCGCATAATCAGTGATGAGCACCTCGTCCATCTTCCCTTTGAAAAGCGGGTCGGCGGTGAACTGGCTCTCTCCGAGAAAATTCACACGCGGACTGAAACTGGCCGGACTGGCAGTCCAGCCGGTGGCGGAAGCAACAATGTTTCCGTCGAGAAAAATCCGCGCAGTTCCACTGCCGAGCGTGACGGCAACGTGATGCCATTCGTTGGCCGTCAGAGCAGGCGCGTCAATCTGGTGTTCTGTGCCGCCGTTCTTGATCTTGAAACGCATCGTGCCGGAAGACGAGCGCGGTGTGAGCACCACGTAATGCGTCGTGCTGTTGCCGAAATCAAAAATCCGCTGCCAGTCCGAACCACCATCCCAATAAATCCATGCCGCGAAGCTGAACGCGCTACCCGTCGCCACGTTCGGCGGCAGTGTGACCTTTGTCGTCGCACCATCAAATACGAGTGCGTCGCCGCGCATGCCGTTGGTGAATTGCGCACCCGCGATAACGCCGTTGTTGGCGTAGCCCGAGGAGTCGAGCGCGTTGTTCTCGAACTGGAGTTGCGAGAAGCTGCGCGTGCCGTTGCTCGGCAAACCTTGGAGATAGCCGATGGGCGAGACCTGGTCGCGATATGCCACACCCGCAGTCGTGAGCGAACCGTCGTCCCACTTGAGGCGGCGCACGTCCTCAACCCAGTTGTAGGGCGCGTAACGCTCGACGAACGGCGTGCTGTCGAGCATGTCAATCATGGCATTGATGCAAGCTGCCTGTTGCGCGTAACTCGGGTCGCCGCAGCCCGTCCAGTTCGCGCCGTTATTCCATTCGGTGATCCAGATCGGGCGCTTCGTCGTGTCGTAAACCTCCTTGAGAAAATTATACATCTGGTTCGCCGCGCCGTTCGGGTCGGCAGGGTTGTAACACCAGTAGTAATGGACGGCGGTGAAATCCACGCGCAGCCCTGCGGCGTCCGCCTGCGAGATGAACGGATACAACCAACTGCTGCGCCCACCGTCGCTCGTCGCGGGCGAACCAAGCCGCAATCCCGTCCCCAACAGATCGGGCCACGAATAAATGGCATCGCCGATTGTCATGTTGGCTTGATCTGCTTTGTCCGGCTCGTTGTAACCGAGCACATGATCCGAACCGCGCGCCTTCCAGTCCGAATCAAGCCCCGGCCACCAGCGCTCCTGCCGGATCGGAATATATTGAACATCGCGCGTGGAGTTCTCGCTGTTGTTCCAGTTGTATTTCCAGCCGAGATTCAGGCCGGATTCGATGTTGCCCGCGATGCCCTTCTTCGACGCCCAACGCCAAGCGGTGACATAGACGAAGCGCACTTTGTTGTCGAGCGAGTCGGGCAGCGCGCTGATCTCGACATCGCCATCGGCGGCGACATAGTTACGACTCTGGCCATTGCCGCTTTCGTTCTCGGCGAACGTGGCCATGTAACCGCGCTTGAGCTTGAACGAACTGATGGTCGCGTTCATCGCACCCAAACCTGAACCTTTGTAGTAGGTGTACTGGCCGAGAAAATTTGAAGCGCCGGTGAAATGTGGCTGCGAGAACACCTGTAGCGGTTGGAACGTGGACGAGTGCGGCAGCACGATAGTGCCCGCGCCGTATTGCACCACGCGGCAGTTGCTGTCCGCGACCGCAGCCGCGCCGTTGACGACCAGTTGCGAAAGATAGGTGGAGACGACGGTGGACGGCTTGACGTTCTGGAAGACGAAAGACGAATCCGATGAGTTCAGATGCACTACGCAGGTGGTGAGCGGCGCGGTGGAAGCGCTGACGTGCACTTCGGCGCGATTACTGACTACAACTGTCGTGTTGGTAAGCGCGGCGTAAATCTGAACTCCGTTGGTGGCAACGATCGTCTGGCCCGACACAAACAGTGGCAGGAACAGAAAGAGCAAAAACGTGGACAACGACAACTCGCATCGCCAAAGCGCGACGCAAAAGTACAGCTTGAGAACAGCTCGGGCGCTTTGCTTGAACATGCGGTCAAGATAGGTCAAGTGCGGCGGACTTGAAATTACCCGAACGGGTGAGAAATGCGATCTTTCACGCAACTTTCCGGTTTGATTGCAGGGCTTTTGATCTCACCGGGGGTTCAGCGACTTCGCCTTGCGCCAGATTCTGAACGCACGCGGATTTGCGGAATCGAACACCCCGAGCCGGCCTTCCAGTGACAACCGGCCAGCCACTGCACCCTGCGAATCGAACAAATCCGGCTTCGACATCACAATCACGTCAGGCAACGGCACAGCATTGATTTCGGCTTCAGACGGATTGAGAATCAATTGAGCGGCGGCGGCTTTGTCTGCGTCGGATTTCTGGAGTTGAAGCCCGTAAAATTCCGCCGCATGAGGCTCGGCACACCACCAGACTGATTTGCCATCCGCCAGCGCCGCTCGCGCCAGCGCAACCGCGCCGCGATAGTCGTCCTTGCCGTGCCGCGTGGCAAATCGGAGCGACAGGCACGACGCCAGACACAGAAACAGCAGCACCCCAACCAACGTCCGTCCCAAAGCCTTGCGCCAGTCCAGCACGGTCGAACAACCCTCCAACAACAGAAGCAGCAGCACCGGCAGCATCGGCGCACAATGCCGGCCTAAAATCCGGAAATGCAGCAACCAGCCTGACGCGACGAGAAACATGAACGCACACGCCACGCACACGAACACGATTGCCGCCAGCCGGAAGTTACGCCGGCATACAGTCGCCGCACCCACGACCGCCATCACAAGGACAACCACACAGTGCAGTGCCAGCGGAAACACGTGCGGCCTGAACGATGCCAGCCCGGCTTCTCGTATTTCCAAACGGCCCGGCCCCAATCCGCCCAGGCCCAGCAGTTCGTACATGACGAACAGCACGCTCTGCCAGTTCGTCGCCACCGATGCGGAAGCTCGCGCGCCGATTTTCAAAGTCCACACATAATAAGCCGCCAGCGCGCACACCCACGCCAACAACAACAGCCAGACAGCAACCGCACCATTGAAAATCGGACGCGCGTTGCGAAGGCCTGCAAGCAAAAGAAGAATCACAACCGCCACCATGCACCACACAATTCCCAGCAGGCTCGTGCCGGCCAGCACCCCGACACCGGCGCAAAAACCCCACGCCCACCGGGCCCGGAACTGTCCGCCCGCATTCACTCCTTCAGTCAACCGTTTCACGGAAGCAACGATCATAAATGCTGCGCCGAGCTGCATCGCGTAAGGCCGGGCCTCGTCCAGATAGAACCAGACAAACGAAGAAAGAACGCCCAGCAGTGCGCCGATCGGGCGCCGTTTTTCGGGCAGCGAAACAACGAAGGCAAGCAAACCCGCCACAAACCAGGGAATGTTTGCCGCGCGCATCACCCACTCGGCTGTGCCGAAAGCTTTTGCGAATGTCCACGCGAACAGCATGTAAAACGGCATCTGAAGATCGGATGCCTTTTCAGCCACCATCCTTATCTCTGGCTTTTGTATACACTCGTTTATCTTATAGGTCCTATTTTCTTCGCTATATCTACTACAGCTCCAATTGTGCAAAAATGGCTGGCCGACTCATCTCTGCCCCAGGCCAAAGACCCTTACTTTCTTTATGCGATAAGCAATCTTGCCGGTCTCTCTGCTTTAGTTTCTTATCCATTTGTAATCGAACCAAATATATCGCTGTCTAACCAACTAAACGCCATAAGCGCTTTCTATCTTTTATTTGCAATTTTGGTCAGCGCAAGTGCAATGCTTACTCTCAAGAGTACGGTATCAAATATAGTGACCAAGCACGAGGATACCGAAT
>CAZFNB010000113.1:0-6979 GCA_964520235.1 uncultured Bifidobacterium sp.
ATGATGGCTGTGTAAACCGTGTTCAACGTCAGCGCGGTATTGTTCGTCACGAACAATTGGTTGGTCGCGGTCGTGGTGTTGAAGACGAGATTGCTCTGTTTGACGCCATTGAGAAACAACGACTGATTTGTTCCCGTGAGAGTGGATGCGACGGAATCAATCTCGAAGCTTACGTTCCTTGAACTGGGATCAACGAAGATCGAGCCGTTCGTGGGCGAGACGTTGATGATTGTCGGAGGCGTGAGCGACGTGGAGACGATTTGCATCCGGTTGAAGTTTTGATTGCCGCTCGTCTGGTTGGCGAAGAGCGCCACGCTCTCGATTGCCCCCGATCCGGTCAACGGTTGATTGTCGAGGATGGCGAGAATGTTTCCGGTCTTGAAGTTTTTGACCACGAATCTGTATGTGTCACCGGCCTTGAGAGTGAATTCGCAGGAAACCGGATTGTCGGCAGCCGGAAATGGAACACCGATGTAGTTCACACCATTTCCATCCCAGAATGTGAACGAGTTGCTCCCTCCACCCACATAGTAAAAGGCGAAGCGGATCCCCGTGAGGTATTCGCTCGTGTCGTTTGTTGCATTCCCATTTCGCAAAACGAAGCCGCCCAGGTTGGCACTCGAACCGCCGATCCCTATCGGTTCCCAATCAATCTTGAAAGCGACAGTTGAATCGAGCGAATTGCTGAATCCACGATACATGACCGCCGAGTTTGCACCCGTGCCGTTGGCGAACAATCCCCAGCAGTGCGCTCTTCCATCGTTGCCGGGCGCATCCACGAAATTGGTGGGCGATGAAATCGCAGGCAAAGGATTTGCGATGTTCGCAGCGTTACGTGTGGTGAAGAAACCGTGGCTCGCCGGGCCGTTGGTCCGAACCACCCACGGCGTGAAACCGAATCCATAGTTCACGGGCGGGACGTTGGTTGTGAAATACGGATACCACGTCGCGCTGGCATAGACGTAATGGTAAGCATCGTCGTAGGCATTGGTTTGAGCAGATGCCGTCCGGGTCTGGAGCAATGACATGATGCCGATCACAGGAACGGCGAAAAGAAACGACTTCAATGATTTCATGGTTGGGTGTTTTTTTCGGGACAATATGTGTGTCGGATTTTCACAAGATTAGAATTCCGGGCGGGCGCACGGTCAACCTGCACGTTGGTGCAGTTGTTTCCGGCGTGGAATGCAGGTGTATTGATACGGGCTGAATTGCCGCGATCTGGTTTTCGGACGTGTGTCCGGCTGGAGAATAAAATCTTCGATCAGTTTGCGGTCATGGCCGGGTGACTATGCATTCAATTCAATCAATCTCCTTTTCAAAAACCAAAATGCGTTCGAGGACCCATGCGTTCACTTTGATCGAACTTCTCGTGGTCATCGCCATCATCGCGATTCTGGCGGCGATGCTCCTGCCGGCCTTGAGCAAGGCCAGGCTCCGGGCCGACCGCATCAACTGCATCAACAACCAGAAACAACTGACCGTGGCGTGGATCATGTATGCGGATGATTACGACGGCAAACTGGCCCCGAACGCAGCCACCAGCGCGGCAGGCCAGCCAAGCTGGGTGAGCGGAAAGTTGAATTGGGATCTGCCGCCCGCGCCGGCCAACCCGGACAATTACGACACGGCCAATCTCACGGGATCGTTGCTCGGGCCTTATTGCAGTCGCGTTTTCGGCATTTACAAATGTCCCGGCGACAGGATAAACGCGGCAAAGGGAGTCCGCGTGCGCAGTATTTCGATGAACGGCCAGATGGGTGGAATCGTCGTCGGCGCGTCGGAATTGCCCGTCATCAATCAATATGGAGGCAACGCCAACTACCGGTTGTTTTTGAAGCAGACACAGATCGTCAGCCCGTCACCTTCATTGGCGTGGGTGTTCATTGATGAACATGGCGATTCGCTCAATGACGGCTTCTTTCGCGTGAACATGCGTTCAACCACGGTCTGGTCCGATCTCCCGGCCAGTTACCACGGAGGCAGCGGGGCGTTGTCGTTTGCAGACGGTCATTCTGAGACCAGGAAGTGGACTGACACCAGCATCAAAGACAGGCCCGTGACCCGGACTCAATACTCTTCGGGAAGCGCGGTCGCCAGCCCCAACACGGACCTGCTCTGGCTGCAGGAACGCACGACGAGTCTGCCGTAAATTCAACCACGCAGAAATTTGACGACCGCCTCCGTCCTCGAGTGGACGTGCAGTTTCTCATAGACCGTCCGCACGTAGTAACGGACCGTATGCGTCGTGATTCCCATCCGATCCGCAATTTCCTTGTACACGTAACCCTTCGCGAGCAGGTTGAGAAATTCCCGCTCGCCCGCGCTGAGATCGGACACGCGCGGTTCACCCTGCGATTGGGTGAAGAATTGAACGACCCGGCGGGCAAGTTGAGGCGTCATCGGCGAGCCGCCCGCGTGAACGTCGCGGATCGCTTGAAGCAATTCCGTCGAGGTCGTGCGCTTGAGCAGATACCCGCTTGCTCCGGCCTTGAGCGAGTTGAACAGTGAATCGCCATCCTCGTAAACCGTCAGCATCAGGAACTGTACCTTGGGAAGTCTGGCCTTCAACTCGCGCACGCATTCGATGCCCATCATGCCGGGCATGTTGATGTCCATGAGCACGACATCGGGAGGGTTTCGAGGGATCTCCTCCAATGCGACCTTGGCATTCGCGTAACTGCCGACGAACCGCAGCGAATCCGTCCCTCGAATCAATGTGGTGAGACTGGCGCGCATGTCCTTGTCGTCGTCCACGATTGAAACCTTGATGTGCATGTGTTCGTTCGGGCGCGGGTTGTTTCGCGCCATTTCACAGACAGCGGTGTTTGATGGCAACTGCATAACGCGGAAAAAATTTTAACGGGCGCTCATGTTCGACAACCGCCAGTTGCTGGCAAAATCCACCGACAGCCTGATGGTTGTTCCCTTGCCGGGAACGCTGTTCATCTGCAACGTCGCGCCCATGGCGTCGGCACGCTGCCGCATGTTTTCCAGCCCGTTTCCATCACGCTCGCCCGTCACCGTCATCAGGTCAAAGCCGCGCCCGTCGTCCTGAATCAACATGTCAAACGTGCTCCCCGCTGCCTGAATCTGCACGGATATCTCACGGGCCGAGGAATGCTTGAAAGCGTTCGTGAGCGCCTCCTTTGCGATCAGGAAAATGTTGTGCCGCATCTCGGGCGGCAAGGTGCGCGCGGGCAGATTGTCCGGAAGTTCAAGACGACAGCGCACGCCGTTGCCCTTGAACAGTTCGTTGGCAAAGTGCGCGATGTATTCGACCACGCTCTGCAACGTGTCACTGCCGGGCCTGACCGCCCAGACGATTTCATCCAGCGCACGCAACGTCTGCGTGGCGAGTTGTGAAATGCGGGCGACGTGAACCTCCGTTTGCGTGCGGTTTGGCTGGCTGGATTTCGCCATGTCGCTCAAAAGCGAGATGCGCGAAAGCGACGCGCCGAGATCATCGTGCAGATCCTGCGCGATGCGCGAGCGCTCGCGCTCCAGTGCGCGCTCCCGTTCCAGTGCGCGCAATCGAACCTGGACCTTTCGTTTTTCCACAAAGCGGATGCCTCCGCCGACAACGAGGAAAAGTCCGAGCGCAGTCGCTCCGATGAACCACCACGTCTGCCAGAAATGCGGCAACACGGCGAACGCCAGGCTGTCGCCCGTTTCGTTCCAGACGCCGTCGGCATTGCAGGCCGCCACGCGAAAGCGATGTTCGCCCGGTGGCACGTAGCTGTAAAATGCGGTGCGCCGTGTGCCCGCGTCCACCCAGTCCGAGTCCAGTCCTTCGAGCCGGTAGCGAAAGCGCATCCGTTCCGGCGCAGTGAAATTCAATCCTGTGTAGCGAAATTCGATCCTGTGTTTGCCGGGCGGGATCCGCAAAGTCGCCGATGACACCGCGCCGGAATCCGGTTTTGTCTGACGTGCCGCTCTGGTCGGGTCGCCGGCACGAAATTCAGCGACTGGTGCGCCGTCCACGACCACCTCTTCAAGTACAACAGCCGGACTGTCACCCGCGCCGCCTTTGAGATTCGGATCAATCACAGCGATCCCCTTTTGCGTCGGGAACCAGAGCAATCCGTTCTTCGCTCTCAACCCGGCGGGGCAAAAGCCGCCGGAACACTCCTCGGACAGCATTCCTTCGCTGCGACCGAACGTCCGTGGATAGAGAACCGTCATCTTTCCCGCCGCAAGTTCGCCTAGCTCTCTTTTGGAAACGCAGACTACGCCCCGGTTTCCACCGAGCCATAACCGGCCTGAAGCATCTTCGAGGATCTGTGAAACGGTGTCGTCCGGCAGACCTTCGCGCGTGGTGAACAATGCAAATCGCCCGTCCTGCCAATGTGCCAGTCCACCACCTGCGGCTCCGATCCAGATCGTCCCGTCGTCGCCCTGATGGATCGCCCGGATTGAATCACTCAACAGTCCGTTGGATTTGCCGAATCGCAGGTGGGTTTGATTTTGGTACCGATGCAGACCTTCACCATCCGTCCCGATCCACATCGCACCGTCGGAACTTTGTAAAATGCAGGTGACGGGACGCGATTGTCCAAAACCCGTCTCCGGAGTGCGGTGGTCGCCTTGAATCTTCCAGACCTGGCCTTCCCGTGTCCCCACCCACACCGCGCCATCGCGATCTTCGGCCAGCGAAATCGCGTTCATCTCCACCGACACGGTCGGCTGTGTCTCGACTGAGTCACCTTTGGGATTTTCGATGTGGATCAAACCCTGGCTGCTGGCCACCCAGCAACTCCCGTCGCGTGCTCGCAGGATGGCGCTGACCTGGGTTTCGTTTCGCGAAAGGCCCGCAAGGTTGAGCCTGGAAAAATTTCTTCCCTGCCAGCGGTAAAGCCCGCCACCCGACTTGCCGGCCCAGATCACTCCCGGCTCGATCTCCGCCACGCCCAGTGTCGCACCGTAGCTGATGCCTTCCTCCGGGCCGAAGAAGGAGACACTCTTGGGCCGCAATTGATTCAATCCCGCGCTCGTGCCCACCCACAGCGTTCCTTCGCGATCCACAAGCAGCGACTCGACGAAATTATCGAGCAGGCCGTTGCCCGCGCTTATCGCCGCCAGTTTGCCGTCCTTGAACTGGAACAATCCTTCGCTCACCGATCCGGCCCAAACCGCCCCGTCCGGTGATTCGACCAGCGCGGTCACGTACGGTTTGTCCAGATGGCGCGGGATCCGGTAACGCAGCCATTGCCCGCCCTCGCGGCAGAGAACGAGGTCATCACCCGCACCCACCCAAAGCCGTCCGCCGTGATCCACCAGCACGCAATGCGCGTCCTGAAGCAACCTGTCCACTGAAGCGTCCCGGAATTGTTTGAATTCGCCGTTTTGGAACTGGAACAGGCCCGCATCCTTTGCGGCGATCCACATCGTGCCCTTCGAGTCATTGAACAGGGCTGTGATGCTTCTGCCATCGAATGTTTTGATTCCGGTCAACTGCGCCCAGCCTTCTTCGTGACGCACCGCAAGACCCGCTTTCGTTCCGACCCAGAGTCTTCCCGCGCTGTCTTCCGCCAGCGCCGTGATTGAATCGCCCGGCAGCCCGTCCTTGGTGGTGTAACTCGTGAACCTGCCGTTCTGCCAGCGCGTCAGACCACCGTTCGCGCAGCCGATCCAGATCGCGCCGCGACTGTCCTCGAAAATCTCGCTGACCTGGCCGCATTGCAGACCTTCGCGGACGCCGAACGAAACAAAACGCACGCCGTCGAAACGCGCCACGCCATCGTCCGTCCCGATCCACAGATAACCGCTGCGCGACTGCGCCAGTGCGCGAGCCGCATTCTGTGGCAGTCCCTGCTCCCTCTGCCATGAACGGAAGAGAAATGAAGATGCCACCTGTCCCGCCCTTTTCCCGGGCTCGCCACCGCTTCCGGCGGTGAAATCATTGAACGAAGTCGCGATCGCCATGTCGCTGAACGTCCAGCCATCGCCACCGCCGCCGTGTCTCAGATGGATTTCGTCGAAGGAACAATCCGCCTTGAACGTCGTGGTCAGGCTTTCGGGCTGGCCGGACTCGGTCGCGCCCGGGCCGAGGTCGGGATTCAGCCAGACCGTCACGAGATCGTCATCGCCCGCGACATACTGGATCTTGAACACGATGGTGCGCTCGTTGCCGCGCCGGGGTCGCTCGAATTTTTGAAAAACACCGAGCGCCGTTGATTCGGGGCGTGACGAATGAAGATCGTAATCGACGGAAAATTTATTGAACTCGCCCTTCTCCGCCGTGTGAAACGCGCTGTATGCCCACGCCTTGGTGGAATTGCCGATGGCCAGCCGTCTTGTCGGCCCTTCAAACAGCTCGAAGCCGGCAAAGTATTCCTCCGTGCTCACGTCGGACAACGGGTCAACGTGGAACTTGAAATAGAGGACGTTGGTGGCGGCATCATCGCGCTTGACCGCGCCGCCAAGGATGTCGTCGCCGTCACCCGTGTTGTGGGCGAGCGTTGCGCCCAGATCACTCCAAAGAACCGCGGCGGTCACGGGCCGGACAAAGGCGGACAATCCGCAGACAAACATCAGCACAACGATTTGCCGGCACACGGGCAGGGTCATCGCCGGGAAACATCTCCGGTCCGGGTGCTTATATGGCTGACGCTCCATGGAAAAATTTTGCCGTGATTCAACGTGATTTCGTGCGTCTGTGATTCTTGGGCGATTGCCGCATCCTGCAACTGCACAAACATGCAGTATAACGATGCATCCTCAGGGTGTAGGATGAATGGTTTCAAGCACCAATTAGATTTGAGCACTGTGATTTGCGCCAGACCCAACCCGTCCGCGTCGTTTCATTTCATGCAACGGAATTGCTGTTTCACGTCATCCTGCCCGACAATTCATCGCGCGGTTCTGCTGGCCGTGTCCATTCTGACAGGCGCTTGGATCGCTTCGGCGCAATCCAGCCGGCCCGGTGTGGGTTCGATCCCTTACGCTGACGCGTCAGGCACAGGGGTTACGTTTCGGG
>CAZFNB010000114.1:0-6960 GCA_964520235.1 uncultured Bifidobacterium sp.
GATGCCCTGGGGATCGCGGTTCTGCATGGCGCGATAAAAGTTAACTGGACTGACCCGGAAGTTGCTGCCGGATGAGGTCAGCAGTTCGCGGGCGAATTGATCGTAAGGCTTGTTGTCGCGGATCGAAGTACGAATCCAGCGGTGATAAGCTTGGGCGGCGTTGGGCCAGAGGTTGATGGGGAACTCGGCCTTTACACGCAGCACGTCGCACCATTTCATCGCCCAGTAATCGGCGAACTCTTCGCGCGCCAGCAATTGATCAATCAACTTACGGCGCTTGTCGGGAGATTGGTCGAGGATAAACTCGCGGGCCTGGGTCGCGGTGGGCAATGTGCCGATGACATCGAGGTAAACGCGTCGGACGAACACGGCATCCGAGCAGGAATTGGCCGGAGTGATGCCGAGCTTCTCGAATCGGGCGAAGACTGGTCGGTCAATGGCGTTCCCGAGCGCAGAGGTGGTTGGACATTCAAATGGACTTTGCCCTGCCTGCGCCTGAGCCATCGTCCAGACAACCCACGCCACGCCCCAACCCCATCTCAATGCCGCTGCGCACATAAGAATTCCCGGAAGACAGTCCCATCCGCTCCGCCAGCCTCCCGTTGTTGCGGGTGGCGGAATCAAACTCAATTACTACATCCGACGCGCGCCCCGAACCTGCGGTTACATATTAGAAGAAATTTTTGTAACCAAACAGTGTTTTTTAAGCTCTAATCGTGCGAGAGCAGTCGGGCTGATGAAAATCGCCAGGAAGAAGGGATTTCGGACGCTTTGGAGCTTCCAGTCTGGCGATTCCACCGATCCGACTCAGGGGATAAACGTGGACGATAACATGCATGCTCAGTCTTTGCCTCAAACGACGAAATCCTTTTCCGAGTCGCAGTCAGGCACGCTCGCCCGGATTTATCGGCAGCGAAGTGGGGGAATGGAAATTGTCGTGGTAGAGTCTGCGCCCGTCTCCGAGATCCATCTGACACTCACACCCCGGGAGACGGAAACTCCCGGCGCAATGGTCAAACGTCTGACTGCCGCTCTCAGCGAATGGGATGCAACCATGGTACGGCTGATTGTGTTTGGCTCGATTGCGGCCTGCCAACCCATCTCGGAAGCATTGAGACAGGCATTCGGTCGTTCTGTGTTCCCGTTGAACTGGGTGGAAGGAAACAGTTGCACCGGCCAGGCTGTCGCCGGCTTGCAGGCTCATGCAGTCATCGGTGCGAAAGTCCGGATCGAAAAAACTGTGGATGGCTCGGTGACGTGCGTTTGGGATGACACGGTGGCAAGGCATTGCGTGCTGAACAATTTGGGATCAAAGCTCCTCTCCATCAGCCGGCCCCGGCAGGCAACACAGACGTTGGAGAATTTACAAGCCGGTCTGGCCCGTGTTGGAATGACGATGAAGGACGTCGCGCGAACGTGGTTTTTTCTGGACGATATTCTTTCGTGGTATGGCGATTTCAACCACACGCGGAACGATTTTTTTGCCCGTTGCGAGTTGCGTGTGGGCAGCGTTCCGGCCAGCACCGGTGTGAGCGGGCGAAATCCTGCGGGATCGGCATTGACTGCAGTGGCGTGGGCGGTTCGTTCGCACGACCGCGCAATGAGGCCGGTTCTGGTTGTTCCCTCTCCGTTACAAGGTCCTGCGCCGCTATACGGCAGCGCCTTCAGCCGCGCGGTAGAAATCCAGTCGGCGGGCTTCCGCCGACTCCTCGTTTCGGGAACGGCCAGCATCGCGCCGGATGGCCGTACGGAACACGTCAGCGACGTGCGGCAGCAGATCGAACTGACGATGGATGTGGTGGCCGCCATTCTGGAATCGCGCCGGATGTCCTTCGCGGATGTCTCTCGCGCCACCGCCTACTTCAAATCGCCCGCCGATATTCTCGCCTGGGATGACTGGCGCACGCGACACGAGCAACGATCCATGCCGGTGATCTGTGCGTGTTGCGACATTTGCCGCGACGATCTGCTGTTTGAAATCGAACTCGATGCCATAGGTTAACTCGCGTCTCGCCAATGGTGGAATGTTCCGGGTATTCTTGCCTGAATATGAACGCCTGTTCCACTGAACGATGAGGCAAATCGGCAATCTTCCTGACCAGACACAGGCGCAAAGGTTCAGCGACCACCTGATCGCCAATCGTATCCGCAACGAGATCGAGGAGGACGGCGGCGCATACGCCATCTGGATTCTCGATGAGGAGCAGATGTCAGACGCAAAAGCCCGACTGGAACGCTTTCGCACGAATCCGAATGCATCCGAGTTTCAGGCCGCTGGCGCACAGGCAGCAAAGGTTCGCGCTGCCGAGGTCGAGGACATGGCAAATTATCGGAAGCGCATCCGCTCGCGGCGGAGTTTGTTCCCAAAGTTCGGCGGTTATGGCGTGGGGGCGCTGACTTATGCGTTGATCATAGGTTGTCTGATTGTAGCTGCGTACTCCCGAGTCGGCAGGGACTTCGAATGGCTTCGAAGCTTCATTTTGGCTGATCCGCAAAACGCAGCGGGTGGATTTCTTCCAGAAGTGCGAGCGGGAGAATGGTGGCGGCTGATCACACCAGCGTTCATCCATTTTAAGGAACTGCATCTGATCTTTAACATGCTGTGGCTTTATCAACTTGGCTCCATGATCGAAGCGCGATTGGGTTGGCTGACGCTCGGCGCGCTAGTGGTGGTAACGGCTGTGCTGCCTTTCCTCGCTCAATATCTCGTCAGCGGGCCGGGCTACGTCGGCGGCATGTCCGGAGTCATCTACGGTCTCGCGGGTTTCGCATGGATGCGCGGGAAGCATGACCGCGCGTCAAGCGTGGGGCTGGATCATCAGAGTTGGATTTATATGCTCGTCTGGCTGGTGATTTGTTTCACCGGAGCCGTGGGCAGCATCGCCAACACCGCGCACGTGGCTGGGTTGATCATCGGCGTGATTTGGGGACGGGTCAGCGCGTGGTTCGCAACGAGAAGACCTGAGTGATCTGCGTCCAGCTTTGACGAGGTTGCCCAGAATCTGAACAGCCAACCCAGTAACAAAGCGTGGCATTTGCATCGGTTCATTTCTGCAACCGAAAACGCCAAGATGTTTAATGGACATTTTTGACTTGCCGTTCGAAGCAGGCCAAAGTCCACGCACCTAAGGCACATCGCCTGCTTGAAGCCGGGCAATGACCACGATTGCACCGCGCATCACCACCGTCGAGCGGCATATGCTCGATCTCAATGGACGCAACCCGCACGCGACTCCTGAGTTTAGCTGGCTCATGTCCGGCATCACGCTCGCCACCAAGATCATCGCGTCCTACGTGCAACGCGCCGGGTTGCTTGAAATCATCGGTGAAGCCGGCCAGGTCAATGTTCAGGGCGAGGTGGTGCAAAAGCTCGACGTGTTCGCGAACGACACGTTGCGTCGCTGTCTTGGTTACCGGAAAAACATCGGCATCCTTGTTTCCGAGGAGGACGACGACCCGCACATCATCCAGGAAGCCGAGTCGGGCAAATACATCGTGCTGTTCGATCCGCTCGACGGTTCGAGCAACATCAATGCGAACGTCTCCATCGGAACGATTTTTTCCATCCTGCAACGCGACTCCGTGGCGAAAGACAAGGACGTGATGTCACACATCCTTCAACCCGGTTGCCGGCAGGTGGCGGCGGGTTACGTGATTTATGGCAGCAGCACCGTGCTCGCTTACACGGCGGGCGCGGGTGTTCACATGTTCACGCTCGATCCGTCCATCGGTGCGTATCTGCTGGCGGAGGAGAACGTGAAGATGCCCGAAGCCGGCGGCATCTACAGCGTGAACGAGGCCTACGAAAAGAATTTTCCCGAAAGCATCCGGCGCTATCTCAAGTGGGCGAAGGAGGAAGGCAACTACAGTTCGCGCTACATCGGTTCGCTGGTGGCGGACTTTCATCGCACGCTCGTTCGTGGCGGTGTGTTTTTGTATCCCGGCACGCCAAAAGCGCCCGAAGGCAAGCTGCGATTGCTCTACGAAGCGAACCCGTTGGCATTTGTCGCCGAACAAGCGGGTGGTCTGGCAAGTGATGGCGCGCAACGCGTCCTCGACAAACAACCCACCGCCATGCACCAGCGCACCCCGCTCATCATCGGCAGCAAAAAGGAAGTCGAACGCGTTCTGTCGTTTTGAGCGGCTTCACTGAGGCAATTCTTTCACGCGGTAAAACCGGGCGCTCGCAAGAGCTGTCGCGTTCATGTCACTGACCTGAACTTCTGATCCGATGCCGGGAATTGTTCCACCCGGCAAGTCATACCAAACTCCAGAGACGAGGTTCGATGAGTATTGCACGGCGTATTGTCTCCCGGAAAAAGTATGAAACCGAATTAATGGCATCTGGTTAACCATCTCAATCGCGTTGATACGCAAGTCTGTGCTGATAGCCGCCACACTTCCCTCTCCAGCAGCGATTGCAACGACATTACTCAACCCAAGTGGAATGTTTTGTTCTCCGTTGTAGTTCGCACCCCATGTGACAAGTGTCCCGTCACTTTTCAGTGCAACACTTACCGAAGATCCGGTTGCAACAGAAACAACGTTGCTCAAATTTTGTGGAACATTACATTCGCCTGCGGAATTGCCGCCCCACGCGAATACCGTCCCGTCCCGACGAACAACCAAGGCATGACCGCCACCAACAGATAAGCCGACAACATTGGTCACAGCCGAAGGAACGGTGATAAGTCCTCCTGCATTCCATCCCACAACATTGCCGTTTGATCGGACTGCGTAGGACTCATTGTAGCTGCACGCAATTGAAGCGACATCAGCCAATCCAATGGGCGTGTTGGTGATGCTTTCCCATGCAACCACTGTTCCGTCATTTTTCAAAGCAAGGTTATGCTTTGCGCCCGCCACGATTGCGACAACGTTGCTAAGACCAGGCGGCACATCCGACTGACCGAGAGAGTTCTCACCCCAAGCAATCACCAACCCACTACCATTAAGGGCCAAGCCGTGTCGCCAGCCTGCGGCAATACCCACCACATTCGTGCAGTTTGATGGCAATACCTCGTCGAGTTCTCCGGGAAGTCTGTCCCACGAAGCGACGCTTCTCGGACGGCCATCTACGCCAAGCGCGAGGCAATGGTTTTGAAAAACACTTATCGCCACAACGGGCCCAAGCGTGGTGGGATCTGTTGTTTGTCCACTGGCATTTTCTCCCCAGCCCTTTAGGGTTCCATCGCTCTTCAGCGCCAGCGAGTAATACCATCCGGCTGCGATAGCAATGGCACTGGTCAATCCAGTCGGTACATTTGTTTGTCCCCAGTCGTTATACCCCCACGCAACGACACTTCCATCGGCACGAAGTGCCAAGTTGTGACCGTGTCCTCCTGCGATCGAAATTACATTACTCAATCCAGCCGGAACATTGGTGCTAGGATATCCCCACGTCACCACAGTCCCATCTTCTCTCAGTGCCAAGTTCTGATATACTCCTGACGCAATCGCGGAAACATTACTGAGACCGACAGGTGGCGTTGAAACGTCAAAAAAATCAATCCCCCAGCCAACGACCGTACCGTCGCTCTTGAGCGCCTGACTATTCTGAGCTCCTGATGAGATTGACACTACGTTGCTTAATCCCATGGGAACTTCCGTCTCGCCGGATGAATTGTCCCCCCAAGCCACTACCGTCCCATTGCTTCTTAGCGCCAGCGCATGAAACTGCCCAGCTGCAATTGCCATTACGTTGGTAAGACCGACCGGCGGTGTTGCCCCAAGGTTTGGCGCGCCCCAACCCACTACAGTTCCATCACCCCTGAGAGCAATGGCAAATTTCAATCCGGTGGCGACTGCAACCACATTCGAGAGCCCGGGCGGCATGCTGCTCAACCCGTAATAATCGACTCCCCAGAAGACTACACGTCTGTCCGTTGTAAGGCCTATGTTGTGAGCTTCGAAAGCTGCAATCGCGGAAAAGCGAGTTCCTTGCTCTAAGAACGGAAGCCGTACCGATCCCCATCGTCCCAATTGACCAGCAGGCGAAGCCACTGCACCCGAGCAGAATGTCAGACATAAAACCCCGAATATCGAGAGGCCAGACCCTAAAGTGATTCGAGGTGCTCTACTCATAATGCCGGGATGGTTCATGGTTTTCTTAGTTCTGCTTCCTCGATTGAAACAGCGGAATGTGGGCCAACTTCAAATCCCAATACCAGCTAAATATCGTCCAATTATCAAACCCCTGAAGGGCTTCAACTTTGAGTGACTCTGCCAACGCAATCCGTTAGTCTTCGCCGTCCTTTTGATGAAGTCCGCTCCCAAAATCGGCACGACGGGTGAGACGACGTTTGTCGTCGAGGAAAAGCATTGCATCGAGTTCGCCACGGACGGAATGCCCGCCGTGTTGAGCACGCCGAATCTCATCGGCATCCTCGAACGCACAGCGCGGCAGGCCATCGCGTCGTTTCTTGACGCGGATGAGCGCAGCGTGGGTGTGGAGATTGAGCTGCGGCATCTTGCGCCATCGCCGCTCGGGGCCAAGGTCACAGCCACGGCGCGCGTCATCGGGGTGACGGGACGGTTCGTGGATTATCAAATCGAGGCGCGGGATGGGCAGGAGTTGATCGCCCGTGGCGTTCACAAACGCGCAGTCATCCGCACGGGCAGTTTCACGCACCGGCTCAAAAGCAAGGCAGGTTGAGCCATGTCGCAACCCAGCCTGAACGAACTGCTCAAGCAAACGTCGCGCTCGTTTTATCTTACGCTGCGGGTGTTGCCTGGCGGCATACGCCGTCAGATCGGCCTCGCCTATCTTCTCGCGCAGACAACAGACACGATCGCGGATACGGAAATCGTGTCCGTCGCGCAACGGCTGGATGCGCTGTTGAAATTGCGACGGCGGATTCTGGGCACGAGCGGCGAGACGCTGAACTTCGGCGAACTGGCGCGACAGCAGGGTTCGCCCGCGGAACGGATGTTGTTGGAGCGCGTGGAAGAGGCGCTGGC
>CAZFNB010000115.1:0-1213 GCA_964520235.1 uncultured Bifidobacterium sp.
GCACTTGCTGAGCCATCTGAAACGATGGTGATAATCACATTCGTACCTGGCCCCTGCGATTCATCGGGCGTCCATGTGATGACACCCGCCGCATCTATGGCAGCACCCGCCGGTGGATTGACGAGGGAATAAATCAAAACGTTGGCGGGCAAATCCACGTCACTCGCCACGTTTGTTACGACCAGCGTCGCCAATTCATTGACGGTCACATCGGGCTGTGCGGGTAGAACCGGCGCTGTGTTCACTTCCGTGACAACCACCGTAAAGCTGTTCGTGGCGGACGCCAGACCATCGTTCACAACAGTCTCAAGAACGTTTGTGGACGGCGCTTGATCCTCGGAGGGCGTCCAACTGATCACGCCCTCGGCGGATATGCTCGCACCCACCGGGGCGTTGATCAGTTGGTAGCTCAACCCGTTCGCAGGAACATCTTGATCGTTGGCCGCGTTTGTAACGGTCAACGAGGCCAACTCGATAATCGTCAAATCCGGCAAAGCACCGAGCACTGGCGCGACATTCACTTCCTCAACTGTCACCGTGAAGCTGTTCGTCGCATTCGATAATCCATCACTCACAATCGTCTTCAGCGTCGCCACGCCCGGGCCTTGCGCTTCCGTCGGTGTCCACGTGATCACGCCATTCGCGTCAATCACCGCGCCTGCGGGCGGATTCTCCAGTGAGTAGTTCAGCACATTTGCAGGAACATCTCCGTCTGTAGCAGCATTTGTCACCGTCAACATCACAAGCTCCTGAACCGTCAGATCATTCTGTACAGGCAGCACCGGCGCAGCATTCACTTCCGTCACTGTCACTGTGAAACTGTTCGTCGCACTCGACAACCCATCACTCACAATCGTCTTGAGCGTCACCACACCCGGGCCTTGCGCTTCCGTCGGTGTCCAGGTGATCACACCATTCGTATCAATCACCGCGCCTGCGGGCGGATTCTCCAAGGAGTAGCCCAGCAGATTGGCGGGAGCATCCCCGTCAGTAGCAGCATTTGTCACCGTCAACAGCACAAGCTCCTGAACCGTCAGATCATTCTGTACAGGCAGCACCGGGGCTACATTCGACTCTGTCACCGTCACATAAAGCGTGTTGGTCGCGCTACGGATCGGGGTACCGTTATCCGTCACCACTGTCGTGAACACATTGCTAACACTCGGCCCTTGCGCTTCCGTCGGCAGCCATGTGATCACGCCCGTGTTCGTGT
>CAZFNB010000115.1:1313-6934 GCA_964520235.1 uncultured Bifidobacterium sp.
GTCACCAGTTCCACGACCGTGTAATTTGTCTGGTTCGGCAGAACAAACACCGGCGTGTTGTTGTTTGTCTCTGTCACGGTCACGTATAGCGTATTGGTCGCGCTACGGATCGGAGTACCGTTATTCGTCACCACTGTCGTGAACACATTGCTTACACTCGGCCCTTGCGCTTCCGTCGGCAGCCATGTGATCACGCCCGTGTTCGTGTTGATCGTCGCTCCACCCGGTGATGCCAGCAACGTGTAGGTCAGCGTGTTCGCCGGAACATCCGCATCGGTTGCGCTGTTGGTCAGGCTCAATGTCACCAGTTCCACGACCGTGTAATTTGTCTGGTTCGGCAGAACAAACACCGGCGCGTTGTTGTTTGTCTCCGTCACGGTCACGTAAAGCGTGTTCGTGACATTCAACGCCGGGACACCATTGTCGGTGACCCGCGTCTGGAATACGTTGCTCACGCCCGGCCCCTGCACTTCTGTCGGCGTCCATGTAATGACACCGCTGTTCGTATCAATGGTCGCTCCACCCGGTGATGCCAGCAATGTGTAGGTCAACGTGTTCGCCGGAACGTCCGCATCGGTCGCGCTGTTGGTCAGGCTCAATGTCACCAGTTCCACGACCGTGTAATTTGTCTGGTTCGGCAGAACAAACACCGGCGCGTTGTTGTTTGTCTCCGTGACAACAACCTGAAAACTGTTCGTGGTGCTCATCGAAGGGCTGCCGTCATCGGTGACAATCGTCGTGAAAGTATTGGTGCCCGGCCCTTGTGCCTCTGTTGGCGTCCAAGTGATCACACCTGTGTTTGTGTTGATCGTGGCTCCAGTCGGCGGGGTGACGAGCACATAAGTCAACACGTTTGCAGGGACATCTGAATCCATGGCGGTGTTTGTCACGGTCATCGTGCTCAATTCCGCAACGGTTCGATTTGTCTGGACGGGCAGCACCGGCGCGGTGTTGCCTGCGCAAACGAGATTGCTGATGGAGAGTGTGTCCACGCGCCAGCCGGCAGGAGTCTGACTGCCGTTGCCCGTGTCCGTGTGACAACGCCAGCGGAACTGCACCGACTGACCGGACGCACCCGACGGGAGATTCACCACCGTGCTGACAAACCCGCCAGAACTTGCGCTCCATGCCTGTTGTCCACTCAGATAACTGTCCGTCGCCTGAATTGTCGTGTTATAGCCGCCGGATGCGAACGAACCGCCTGCGGCCAGAATTTCCGTGAACGCACCGGCACCGATCTTGATGTCAAGCACGCCACCGTCGTAGTTCGTCTCGAAACTGTAATTGTGCCTGAACGCCAGAACCAACTGGCCGGATGGCAGCGCAATGACAGGCGACGTAAGATAATTGGAGCCTCGAACCGCTGGATTGGGAGTGAACGCGGCATTGGGTGGCGTGTTTGTGACGGTGGACTGAGTCACCCAGTTGGATTGCCCGCCAAACAACGTCGTCGTCCAGCCAAACGGCAGGTTCGGTGCATTCGTTCCATCAAAATTTTCCTGGTAGATGGACGCGAACTGGCAGGTGATCGTGTCATTGACGATGACATCGAATGCGTTTGTGGCACTCAACTGGGGAGAGCCGTTGTCCGTCACCACGGTACGGATGAGATTCGTGCTTGGGCCGACGGAGCCGGAAGGCGTCCAGGTGATCACCCCCGCGCTGTTGATGCTGGCGCCGGAGGGCGCGTTGAGAAGCTGATACGTGAATACGTTCGCCGGAACGTCGGTGTCGCTTGCCGCGTTCGTCACGGTCAATGTCACCGTTTCACCGATGGTGCGGTTGGTCTGCGCAGGCAACGTCGGAGCCAGATTCACCTCGTTGACGGTGACGTTGATTGTGTTCGTCGTGGAAAGCTGCGGCGAGCCGCTGTCCTGCACGCGCGTGGTGAAGGTGTTGGTGCCCGGGCCATCCGATTCATCCGGTGTCCAAGTGATTACACCGTTGCTGGAAATGGTCGCTCCGACGGGCGCGGCAAGCAGCGTGTAGGTCAGGCTGTTTGCGGGCAGGTCGGTATCGCTCGCTGCATTGGTGACAATGAGAGTTGTTAGCTCATTGACCGAGCGATTCGTCTGCACGGCAAACGTCGGAGCGGAATTGGTTTCAAGGATCGTGACGACAAAACTGTTCGTGGCGCTCAATGCACTGCCATCGGTGACGACAGTTATGATGGTGTTCGTGCCTGGTCCTTGAGACTCGGCCGGTGTCCAGGTGATGATGCCGCTGCCATCAATGAACGCTCCCGAGGGCGCGTTGAGCAGACTGTAAAACAACGTCTCGCCCGGCATGTCGGCATCCGAAGCCGTGTTGGTCACCGTAAGCAGACTCAGTTCGGTGACGGTGCGATTCGTCTGCACCGGCAGCACGGGCGCGTTTGTCCCGAGCGTGCAACAGATGCATGGGCGGTTCGTCAGCACAATGCTGTCCACGCGCCAACCGGCTCCGGCAGGGCCACCGTTGTCCGTACCGCATCGCCAGCGGAATTGCACATTTTGATTCGTTGCAAAGTAAGGAAGGTTGACGACCGTGGTGATGAAGCCGCCGGAGTTTCCACTCCAAGCCTGCCGTCCGCCGATGGGATTGCTGAACGAGGCATCCAGCAATGTATTGTAACCGCCGCTCAGAAAAGTACCGCCAGCAGAAACGATGTCCTGAAAAGGATTCGTACCGATCTTGATTTCCAGCACCCCACCATCATAACCCACGCCACCGGTGCCGCCTTCGAGATCATAATTGTTGCGGAAGGACAACTGCCCCTGCCCTGCGGCAACAACAATTGTGGAAGATGTGACAGAGCTTTCACCGACGTTTGCGGCATTGCCGGTGAACAGAGCGTTCGGCGCGGAATCGGCCACGGAAGATTGCGTGACCCAGGCCGATTGAGCGCCGGATGCCGAGGTGGTCCAGCCGGCAGGCAACGTGGGTGCGCTGACTGAATCGAAGTTCTCCGAGTAAACGGAGCTGCCTGCTCCCTGCGCAAAATAACCAACCGTCACATTGGTCACCGCCGTTCCAGTGCGCACCCTGATCATCGAACTGTTGACAATGCGATAAACGTTCGTGCCCGCCAGCACACCATTTGTCCAGACCTGCACGTTGCAGAATCCGGGCGTAACCGGCGGAATCAATTCGACGGCCGTGTTGGTGCTTGTCGAACCGGAAATCGTCATCGAGGTAAAAAACTCCGTTCCGTTGGTATAGTAACTCACGTTGATCTGGACGTTGGACCGCTGCTGCCACCAGTTGTGAACGCCGATGGCGTTGGCCGACCACAGGCGCGGAAAGCGGTTCGTGTTCATCGCGTACGTGACGTACTCCGTGGCTCTTTCCGCAGCCTGACCGAATCCCGTGGACAGCGTGTGTGAGTAGAGATTCACCAAACCGCCGAGGTTGTAATAATAGTCAATCAAAGCGCGAACACTTGTGATCGTGTGAGCGTAATCCATCGAGTGCGAAATATCGGCGTTTATGAACCAATCGCTCACCGGCTGGCTTGAAAAGGAAAAGCGCTTGTTCGGTGTCTGGGTGGAAAGTGTCCAGTGCGGGAACGGCCCAAGTTTTTGTTCGCCGGCGATTTTCACATTGAGCGCCGACTGGATGTTCAACGATGCCTCCCGCGTGCCGTTGTAATAGGGCGCACACCAGACACGCATTCCGTTGGTCATCAAACCCGACAGCCACGATTCAATGTCTTGAAACGACCGCGACATGGACGTGAAGGCGTAATTTGATCCGCTGGAATACCCGGGCGGAGTGATGTCCAACGGCTCATCCGGCCCCCAATGCCAGTAGTCATACGACGATGGCGTCAAGGCGTTGTTTGCGTTGGTAAGACCGCCGTTGTGAGGTCCGATGGTCGCACCGTAGTTGGTGATTGCGCGGCGAAGGCTTGTGATGATGGTGTTGGTGTTGAATGTGGGTGAAGCATCCTGGCGGATCGTTCCCGTGCAAAAATAGTAATCGCCTCGCGCACCGTTGGTGAACTCGAACTGCGCGGATGACTCGATCATCGAGATGGAATTGGTGAACGATTCCAGGTCGTGGCGGATGATGTAGGCGGCGTCATACGGATACGGCCACGGACTGACTTTCGCCACGGGCACCGTGCTGGATTCAAACGCCCATTCGATGCTGCGGCGGAAAATCAAATAGGCATACATGCTGGGCGCCCACCCCCCGTAGCCGAGCAGTGGTTGCATGGGGGCGCAGTAAACGAAATAGCCTTTTCCATACTGCTTCACAGCGAGGAATGGTCGGGAGGCAGCGCCCTGGACCAAAACTGTCGCGTTGCTGTTCACCACCTGCCATAACTCGTGCGGCGCCTGGGCGGAACTGGTGGGATGCGACGCAGGTGTTGTTGAAACGCCCCATGGAATTTCATCCGCAGACGAAGGCAGCCGCCAGTTCAGCGTGCCGGAGGGAATATGGCTGGTGATGCGATGATCCACCTGCTTGCTGATCGTGCTGTTCTGCGCCCAGTTCGTCAGCCCTCCGACGAGCATGTGAAGTCCCATCTGGTTTGCGAATGCAAAATCACCCCGGGAAACCCCGTTCGTCGTGCGCGTGAAAGACGAAGACCCGATAAAAAGAAATCCGCCCGCTGCGACATAGTTTGTGAACGCCGCAATTTCACTGTCGTGTATCGCCTCCGCCGCGAGGCTTATGACGATCGGATACCTGGGCACTCCATTTGTGAGCAACACACCCGAGATGATGTTTGAATCGCCAACGACCGTATATTTCGTCCCGTCCGAACGGAGCGATTCTTTGATGGACTCGGGCATGACGAAATATCGCCAGTCGTTCGGCCACCACTGCTTGCCCGTGGTGCCCGAATTGGTCGGGGTGGCGCCGAATGCGTTGAAGTTTTCCAGCGCACGCGTGTATTCAGAATCGTGAATCGCAACAACCGGCTGGCTGCCTTGTCCCTGGGCAAAAGCCGTTGCAACAGAACACAAAACCGCTGCGTTCCATGCGATCAGGCGCAGCCCGTGTCGTACAACAGCACGTCCCTCTTGTAGAGTTAACAACTTCATTTCACCAATGCTCGGGAAGCTTAACACGTTTGAAATCAAAGCTCCCCGAATCAATGGCGTGCAGCGCCACTTTCATTACGGAACAATTATCGGGGAAAACCCGGAATGTTCCGGACAAACCTTCTGTATGGATGTGCTGCGGTGCGAACAAAGTTGGAATAATAGTCGGGGGCTATTCATCAGTCTCAGCCGCTTCTACCAACTCCGCACCGACTACTTCCGCGCCTGCGCCCCCCGAACCCTGAAGCCATGCACTTTGTGCCACCGTAAATCCCAGTCTTATGACCCATTCCAACTTTGTTCACTTCTCAGTGGATGGCATGCTCATCGAAGCGTTGGCCAGTATGAAGAGTGGGAGCGAGTCCACCGGTGTTGGGAACGCCCTGTTGAGGGCGCGGTTTAAGCGGTGTCTTCAAACGCGGTGCAGAACCGGAAAAACGGGTTCAAGCAAACCCCAATCCCATAAAAAATCTCCACCCGCCAAAGCTGCCGGCTCGCTTGCTCGCCAAATAATTCCGAACTCACCTGGATTTTCAAAAATCTGCACCTTTTCAAAAGCCTGCCAAATCCTCACGGCCCTAACCC
>CAZFNB010000116.1:0-6917 GCA_964520235.1 uncultured Bifidobacterium sp.
CGCCACAAACCCGCAAAACAGGTTTCCCGCCGTGAGCAGGTTCGGCAGGAAGTAAATCTTCAACTTGGCGTCGCCGTTCCCGTTGTCGGGCGGCGGTGCGGGTTTTGTGTTGTCGGTCATGGGAATTATTCGAGTGTTGCCAGAATCGTTTCGCCGCCCACGACCTTGTCCCCGAGTTTGCATTGAAGCTTCGCGCTCATCGGGAAATACACATCGGCGCGCGAGCCGAATTGCACGAGGCTGATACGTTCGCCCGCTGCCACGTCTTCACCTGCTGCCGCCCACACATTGATGCGGCGCGCGATGAGGCCCGCGATGAGCCGCACGCCGAGCTTCTGTTCCGGCGCTTCCTTCGGGATGAAACCGAGCAGGACGTTTTCATTGAATGTGCCGCAATCGCTCCGCGTGGCGCTGAGATACTGGCCGTCCCGGTGTTTGTGAAAGACCAGCTTTCCGTTCAGAGGCGCTTTCTGGACGTGAACATCGAGCACGGAAAGAAATATGGAGACACGTTTGCATCTGCCACCCATGAATTCGTTCTCATCCGTCTCATCCACCACGTCCACCGTGCCGTGTGCGGGAGCAAGCACGAGTTTTTTTCCCTCCGGCACGCGCGCGTCCGGGTCGCGGAAGAAATTCAGCGTGAAAACCGTGAACAATATCCAAAGCGCCGTCAGCGCCGTGGTCAGCCCGGCGATGAAAGACCCCACGCGACTGGCCAGCCAGCCGACTGCCAGCAGCAAAAGCACAGCCCCCGCCGCAAAAAAAATGATGCGTAATCCGGCGGCCTGTGCCTTGCCCGCGTGTTTCATGCGCTCAAGTTAGGGACGAGGCTGGCGGGTTCAAAGCAGAAAATCCGATGCGGCCTGTTGTTGGCGGTGAGGACACGGGTTCAATCTCCTCGGCTTGCGCCGCAGTGTCCTGGAAGGATGGATGATTTGATCTTCGCAGCCGATTGAGAGGCGCATCAGATTTTTTCGCACATTTGCATAAAAAGCTTGTAACGCCATCGGCGCTACATTAGAAGCGAAGTCATCAGCAATAGTTGGTTGGATTGGGTCAGACATTTACGGCTACCACGGAAGGAAAACCGACATGGTCTCGGGGACACCAACAACTCAGGGAACGGATTCCCGGCTTGAATCAAATTTCGCCGGGTCAGGCACACCTGTTACCTCAACCGCCACCCAGCGTTCAGTCATGCAGGCGCTACGGGAAAGCGAAGAATGGATGGCAGCAGTGTTCGCGGCATCACGCGACGGCGTGGTGCTCGAAACCAATGGTCGCATCACACAGGCCAACCACGCCTGCGCCCGACTTTTCGGCTACGACAGCGCGCACGAGCTCATCGGCCAGCCGTTTGCCGTCCTTGCTCCCCCTGACGATGCACGCCGGATGCTTGAGTCCGGTCATACGCACGCGCCTGGCAGCGCACCGGAGCTTTTTCTTTTCACGACAAATCGCCGGGACGGGACGGCAATCCAGCTCGAAGCGTCTGTCGGTGCCGTGGCGCTGGCCGGGGAACCACACAGCGTCGTGGTGATGCGTGACGTGACCGCCCGGACGAATCTGGAGACGCAGTTGCGTCACGCGCAAAAGATGGAGGCCGTCGGCCAGCTTGCCAACGGAGTCGCGCACGATTTCAACAACCTGCTCACCGCCATCCGTTGCCAGACTGAAACCATCCTCGCATACGAGCCGATCCAGCCGACCACGCGCGAGATGTTGCAACAAGTCGTGGAAGCCACAAAACGCGCGGCAAACCTGACCCGGCAGTTGCTGGCGTTCTCCCGCCGTACGCCGATGCAACCCGCGACGGTGAACCTGAACGAACTTGCCGAGAATTTCACAAAACTCCTCAAGCGGCTCATCGCCGAGAACATCGAGTTGTTGTTGAACCTGCACGATCCGCTCCCGCCGGTTTGCGCGGATGCGAGCATGATCGAGCAGGTCATCGTGAATCTCGCTGTCAACGCGCGTGATGCCATGCCGCGTGGCGGACGGCTGACGTTGACGACCGGTGTGTGTTACGTGGATGCCGGGCGTGCCCGGCAACACGCCGGGGCGCGAGCAGGGGAATTCGTTTCATTGCGGGTGGAGGATAACGGCAGCGGCATCGCCCCGGACTTGTTACCAAGAATTTTCGAGCCGTTCTTCACCACCAAGGAAGTCGGCAAAGGCACGGGTCTCGGTCTGGCCACGGTCACGGGTATTGTCCAGCAGCACGAGGGTTGGGTGGAGGTTGAGAGCGCTGTCGGCAAGGGAACGGCGTTCACGGTTTATCTTCCAGCCCGGCGCGATTTGATCAGCGGCGGTGCCGCCCGGGCCGAGCAGCCTGCGGTGATTCCGAGCGGGAATGAAACGTTGCTGCTGGTGGAGGACGATCCGCAGTTGAGAAGACTTATCCGCCTTACGCTGGAAAAATTCGGCTATCAGGTTGCCGACACCGGCACGGGCGCGGAAACGATGAAGCTGTGGGAGAAGCGCGCGGGCGAGATCCGGCTGGCGCTGGTGGATTTGATTCTGCCGGAAGGTGTCAACGGCGTTGACCTGCTCGAACAATTGCGCGCCACGCAGCCGAAGTTGCCGGTCATCTTGATGAGCGGTTATGGCGAACAGATTCCAGACCTTGTTTCAAGACCGATTCCGGGAGTTCAGTTGTTATCCAAGCCGTTCGATCCCCAATCCCTCGCTCGCATGGTGCGCGGTTGTCTCGACGGAAAGTAAACGTCGTCAGACCAAACCCTGCAACAACGACGGCAGTTTTTCCAGACTCCGGCGCAAGGCCGCGCAGGCGATGGCGCGTTCGGAATCCTTCCGCTCGGGAAACAAGATGTCCCATCCACTGGCCTGCGTCCAAATTTCCGGGGTGACGAGTGCAGTGTCACCGCTGTTGCCGATTTGCGCGTGGCGCACGAGGAGGTTTGCGATCTGCACGGCGGCGATGATCTGCCGGTGATGGCTTGCGCGCTCAGGCTCGTGGTGGTAGCGCGCGGTTTCGATCATCACGTCGGGCAGATTGTGGTTTTGCAGATACAGCGCGCCGAGTTCGGTGTGGTTGACTCCGAGCACTTCGGATTCGATTTCCAGGAGCGACCTCGGCATCTCCCCCGCGCGACGCTGGACTTCCATGAAATGATCCGGGAACGTGGCGGCCATGACGATCTTGCCCATGTCATGCACGAGACCGGCGACGTAATCGGAATCGTCCGTGGGCGGTTGCACGCAACTGATGACTTCGCGCGTCATGATGGCCACGCCGATGCAATGCTGCCAGAACTCACGCCACGGGAACGGGGTGTTGCCTGCGAGTTTTTGAAAGTCTTCGATGACCGGCGTCACCATCGCAAGCTGGCGGATCTGCCGGATGCCGAGATAAAACACCGCCTCCTCGATGCTGTTGATGGGTGTGGAGAGGCTGTAATAAACCGAGTTGACCAGCCGGAGCAATCGTGCGGTGAGACTCGGGTCGCGCCGGATGATCTCGGATATCTGCGCGGTGTAGCGGCGGTCGCTGTTGAGCAGTTCGCGCAAGGCGTTCTCAACGCTGCGCAATGACGGCAGCCGCGCGCAACCCCGCACGCGCTCCTCGATGAGCACACGGCTCACCGGCCGCAAATCAAGCGGGCGCAATCCCTCCCGCGCGGACGCGGTCGGTTCAACTGGCGATGCAGCACTCATCAATGAAATATCGTCAGCCGCCGCGAAAAGTTGACTTCCCGGATAGTGGGGATGTGAGAATTTCATGTGTTTTGCCCGCGTTTCCCGCTCAAGTCACACTGCTCCATGCCGATGTAGAACTGAGTTGGATTGAATGGCGGACAAGGCCGTCCGCACTGTTCTTATGCACGGACGCGGGATCATCATCATTTGCAGCCTGCTTTGCGGGAGCGCCCTCTTTGCGGGCGGCGGTTACCTGCCCAGAGTCGGGCCGGTGGAATTGCGCTTTGAGCCGGACGATTCACCATTTCCCGAGCTGCCACTACCTCCGCTGCCCGTGACAGAAAATCCGCAAGCCCCGGGCTTGCCTGAACCTTCCGTGGAATCCAAACCTGTCGCCGATTCAACTTCCGGTGAACCGACGGCTGCCGAAACGAAGGTTCAACCCGATGTGATTCCCGTTGTTGTGGTGGCCACAAATGCGCTTCCAATTCAGACGGACGAAGCGCCGGCCACAAACACCATCACACCGCAGATGTTCCTCCGCTTCTTCACGCCGGCGTCGGGTTCAAATCTTCGCGAGGCGGTCGTCGTTCCAAACGTCGGCTTCAGTCCCGCGCGGCCCACGCCGTCCAGCACCGCAACTTTTTTACAACCGAATAAATGAACACCGGAAATTCCAACTCACGATTCGCCGTTTGTGTCGCAGCGCTTCTGGTCTGTCGCATTGTCGCGTCAGGTTCGGACGCGGGCCACGGTCACGCAACGGCAACGCATGACACGCCAAAATCCGAACCGCCAGTTGCGGCGGCAGAGCAATCCGGGAAGCACGATGACGTGCCCGCCGAGATCAATCCCGCGCTGCGCAATTCGGCGGAATCCCTCGCCACGAGCAATCTCATCAGCACCGGGCAGCCCGACAAAGCGGTGAGTCCGGGCAAGGATTACAAAGCCATTCTCGAATCGGCCATCGAGTTGAAGCAGGACAAACAATTCAAAGAGGCCGAGGCGCAGTTCGTGCGGGTGTTGAATTCCGCCGCGCCGGTCGAACTGCATCGCACCGCCTGTCTTGAACTGGCGTTGATGGCGCAGGACAACAAGCAGAACATCCGCGCGCAACAGATTTTTTCGCAGTTCGTCTCCCGTTTCCCGGACGATCCCGGAACAGCGGAGGTTTTGCTGCGACAGGGGTTGCTTTACCGCGAGATGGGCGCGCCCGTGATGGCATTGTCAAAGTTTTATGCCGTCATGAGCACCGCACTGCGGTTGAAACTCGACCGGCTCGATTACTACCAACGCCTCGTCTTGCAGGCGCAGACGGAAATCGCCGACACGTACTACCTCCAGGGCAAATTCAACGAAGCCGCCGAGTTCCAGCAACGCCTCCTCAAGCTGGACAGCCCGCTGCTCAACCGTCCGCAGGTCGTCTTCAAACTCATCCGCTCGCTGTCGAGCCTTGCCCGCGACGGCGAGGTGGTGGCGCAATCGGACATCTTCATTTCCAAGTATCCCGATTCGCCGGACGTGGCCGAAGTGCGGTTCATGATGGCGGACTCGCTCAAAAAGCTGGGACGCACGCGCGAGGCGATGCAGCAGGTGCTCACCTTGCTTCAAAGCCAGCAGGCCGCAGCCGCGCAACGCCCCGCCGACTGGGTTTATTGGCAGCAGCGCACCGGCAACGAGATTGCCAACCAACTCTACAAGGAAGGCGATTATCTGAGTTCACTCGAAATCTACCGGACGTTGTCCGGGTTGAACACCAACGCAGCGTGGCAACTGCCGGCATGGTATCAGATGGGCCTGGTTTACGAACGATTGCAGCAGCCGCAGAAAGCCGCCGAAACCTACGCGCGCATTTTGGAACGCGAAAAGGAAATCACGGGCGAAAACGCGAGCGCAAGTCTCTCAGCCGTTCTCGACATGGCGCGCTGGCGCAAGGAACACATCGAGTGGCAGTTGAAAACCGAGAAAAGCATCGTCTCAAAATCAAAGGACGAAACCGTCGCAGCCGCGCCTTGAGATTGCTTCAGCTTCACTCGGCTTTCGGGTACGAGCCAAGTATCTTCACGTAGCTGCATTCCTGCTCCAGATGCGCGATGGCTTTGGCGACCTTCTTGTCGTGTGCGTGGCCGTCACAATCTATGAAGAAGAAGTATTCCCATGCCTTCCGCTTGCTCGGGCGCGATTCAATCTTGGTGAGGTTGATGCGGAACCGTCGGAACGCCGCCAGGGCGTGATGCAACGCACCCACCTTGTCCGCGATGCTCACCATGATGCTCGTGCGATCCTTGCCCGTGGGCGGGCTGCATTTGCGGCCGAGCACAAGGAATCGCGTCGCGTTTGCCGCGTTGTCCTGGATATCCTGTTCCAACACGCGCAAACCGTATTTCTCAGCCGCGAGCAATCCGCCGATGGCTGCGGTGTTTTTCTCTTTGGCCGCAAGTTCCGCGGAACGTGCGTTGGACGACGTCTCGACGATCTCGGCGCGTGGCAGGTTGTTCTGTATCCATATCCGGCATTGCGCCAGCGATTGCGGATGCACGTAGAGCTTTTTGATCTGTTTGCGTGGCGAGTTGCTCATCAGGCATTGCTGCACCTTGAGGACAATCTGCGAAACGATCTTCAGGTCGCTGTCCACGAACATGTCGAGCGTGTGCGTGACGACGCCTTCGGTGGAATTTTCCACGGGTACGACGCCGTAATCCGCGCGGTTCTTGCTGACCTCGGTGAAAACGTCCGCAATGGTTTTCTGCGCGGCATAATTCAAACTCGATCCGAACCGCCGGATGGCGGCCTGATGCGTGAACGTGGCTTCCGGCCCGAGATACGCGATGGTCAGCCGCTTCTCCAGTGAGAGCGCGCTGGACATGACCTCGCGATAAACGGAGCGGAGTGAGTCGTCGGTGATCGGGCCGCGATTGAGTTTGCACACGCGCTCGAACACGGCGAGTTCGCGGTGCGGCGCGTAAATTTCCTCGCCCGCCCTGAGTTTGATTTCGCCGATGGCCAGCACGTGCTTCGTGCGCTCATTGAGCAGCCGGACGATCTGTGCGTCCAGGTGATCAATGGCCTTGCGATGCTCCGGAATGTTCATGCGCGGGCAGCGTAGCAAAACCGCAGGTGATGCCGAAACTCAAAACACGCGGGCCGGATGCGCGGGGGGTGTGATTCAAAGCGGGGGGAGGGATGGTAACA
Source organism: uncultured Bifidobacterium sp. (assembly GCA_964520235.1). Classification (GTDB taxonomy): domain Bacteria; phylum Verrucomicrobiota; class Verrucomicrobiia; order Limisphaerales; family JADLHS01; genus JADLHS01. The sequence goes on from CAZFNB010000116.1 coordinate 6,856, forward strand.
AACCGTCGCGTGAAGGTAGGGCGCGTCACTCCGTGCGCGCCGGGCTTTGCCGGCCAGACGAC